>CAOJXI010000005.1 GCA_948465665.1 uncultured Clostridia bacterium
GCGGGCTTTCTTCCGCTTCGTCCAACGTCGCAACGTTGGACAAAACCTCCAAGTTCCCTCTTGCAGCCATCCGGCAAACCAACGGTTTGCCATGATGGCGTACCTAATACCAATAACCATAAAAATTCATCGAGCCACATTAAAGATGGGCAAAACTGAACGAAAAAGGTTTGAATGTCTTTGCTTTCTTCATCAGCATATCACAATTCAAAAGAAAATCATGTATAAAAAGCGCTGGGCAAATAAGTCCAGCGCTTTTTATACAAACTATTCAGGCTTAACGCCATTTAAGGCCCGCTGTAAATCCGGCGAATCCCTCCAGGATAAAATATTTTCCTCTTCCCCGCTTGCAAGGAAAACAAATTCCGTTTTTTCTTTCAAAGAAAGACGGACTTCAAAAAAATATTGCTGGTTCTTTTTATAAGCTGCCTGATATCCGGGCAGGCCGTTGATAGAAACTGGCTGTATATCAGATAACAGTCTAATCTCGGAGGATTCCTGAAAGAGATCAGATAGTTCCTTTTTCGTACCAAGGCAGCCTTCCTCAACATTCCATTCCACATAGCAGGATTTATCGGGCGTCCAGGCACCCAAGCCATATTCATAAACAAAATCTGGTTCTGTTTCCAGTTGGAACCCATTCGGGATTGTAAAGGAAATCCCGTGAGTATAAAACCTTCCGTTTTGAAAACGTATCATTTGTTTGATCTCCTTTATTTTTGGTATTAAAAAACGATATATTATGTATGCTGTAAGCTTACATAATATATTTTAACAGGTGCTATTTATCAAGTCAAGGAAAATGTAAGCTATAAGAGGATAAAATATATTCTTACAGCTTATATTCGGAGGCTTGAAATGGATAAGAAACGATTTGGAAGAAGACTTAACACAGCGCGGAAAGACTGCGGGCTGACCGGCGAACATTTAGCTGAAATCTGCGGATTAAGCCCGGTATATCTTCGGCAGATAGAAGCAGGAGGGAGGATGCCAAGCCTGCCTGTTTTTATATCGCTGTGCCGGAATTTAAAAGTATCCCCATCTTATTTGCTGTCAGAAGAACTAAAAGACCATTCCATACAGGAAATGGATTTATTATTCAGCTTGTGGCAGCGTGCAACACCGAAACAGATTAAACTCATCACCTCAATGGTAAAATGCGCGTTGGAAACTCTTGATGGCTGGGAGGAATAAAGGAGATATAATAGTAAAACAATTAATGGGATCTCTTGATAAAAAAATGGAATTTTGGATTCATAACTTGAAGCATATATAAGACTGCTTCTTTTTGTTTGATTGTTAGAGGCATCCAAAAATCTAGTAGTTCTTTTACTTCTGGGGTAAGCTCTATCATTTCATTTTCGGCGAAAAACTGGGAAGGTGTGATGCCAAAGCTTTTACAAATGGCTTCCAGAGTTGTAATAGACGGAATTGTATTACGCTTGTAAATATTAGCTATTGTAGACTCTGATAATCCGCTATTTTTGGCAAGCCTATATTTCGACCATCCAATATCACTCAATAATTGACGCAGTTTTCCATTTGTATCCATTGCATCACCACCCTTTTGTATTTATTCTACCGTTTCTTTTAATGCTTTTGTAGCGTTTACTTGTAATGTAAATACCATTATATTTAGTATTAGAGAGCTTAACTTTTGAATATCAACAAAATCTTTCTGCTTTACCTTATAATCGTGTTAAAGTGGATACCTTCATATAAATAAAATACGCCAAGAAAATCCTTGGCGCTTAAATATATGGAAAACTTTTTAAAGGCAAGGTCTCCCCTGCCCTTAACACAACTGTTCAATCTGACCGCTACACAATTTATTATAGAAAATTCCCTTAAATTGTGGTATACTGATTATAGGAAAAGACGATTGACACAGGAGAAAGATATGGCAAAGCTAAAATATACGTTTAAAAGTGATATCCTCTTCAAAATGGTTTTTGTGAAATATCCTAACCTTCTTAAAGAGTTAGTTGCAGTGATACTTGGTATATCGGTTGAAAGCATTACAGAGTTTGTAATTGATAATTCTGAGATGACCCCTGAAAGCATTGAAAAGAAATTCTGCCGCCTGGATATCAACATGAGGATAAACGGCCAGCGCGTTGACATTGAAATGCAGGTTTCAAATGAAGGGAACTACCCGGAAAGGGTTATGTTTTACTGGGCGCGGGAGTATTCGGCCGCACTGTCAGCAGGACAGGATTATTCCGAGCTGCCGCGTACCATTATAATCAGCATTATTGATTTCAATTTGTTTCAATGTGAGGAATACCATTCGTTTTTCCAGCCCCTTGAGACAACACGCTATGAGCTGCTTTCGGATAAAATGGGGTTTCATTTTTTTGAACTTCCCAAACTGCCCGCTGATGTAAGCGAAGATGATCCATTGTTATTGTGGATGTCGCTGTTTAATGCGAATACGGAAGAAGAACTGGAAAGAATTGAGACAATGGAGGTGCCAATTATGAGTGAAGCGATTAATGCTTATCATTCTGTTACAAACTCGCCGGAGTACCGCGAAATGGAGCGGCTTCGTGAAAAGGCTGGACATGATGAGGCTCAAGCGCTGCATCATGCTGAACAAAAGGGAATTGAAAAGGGAATTGAAAAAATAGCATTGAACCTTTTAAAATCAGGTATGCTAACCGGACAAATCATCCAGCTTACCGGACTTTCTCAATCTGAGCTAAGAAAATTAATTATTTAAATTGACACGAGTTTGTACGATTCCATAAAATCCAATGTACCGCTAGATGGATCAGCTCCAAGAATTGATAAAAACCTGTATCCTCTTTCATCAGGGGATACAGGTTTTTCTATTTAAAGTTCCGATGTCGGCGCACTTTCCCGTACTGGTTCGGTAGTAACTTCAATTCCCAGCTTTTTCAAAAGCCGCTGATCCACTTCTGAAAGGATAACCGTTACATGGGCTTGGCATCCCCTCAAAGATGGAAGCTGCTCTAAGGCAAGCCGGGCATTATAGTCCGCATATGCCGAGCTGGAAAGAGCAATAAGGGTTTCATCAGTATGTAACCGAGGGTTTTTACTGCCCAGGTATTTAATCTTTAAATCCTGAATAGGCAAGATAGCTTCTGGAGAAATCAAAGTAACCGGATCGGGGATTTCTGCCAAAATTTTCATAGCGTTTAACAGAAGCGTGGCACACGCCCCTAAAAGCTCTGTGGTCTTTCCAGTAACAATGCTCCCATCCGGCAGCTCCAAGGAAGCAGCAGGGCCGTTTGTAAGCCTTGCCCGCTCCAAGGCAGCAGGAACTACCGCCCTGTCATCCTGGGTTACATGGGCTTGGCGCATGATAAGTTCCAAACGATAAACTTCAGCCTGGTTCTCCTTGCCTTTCTCCCTATCACAAAGGGCGTGATAGTAACGGCGGATGATCTCCTGCCGGGAAGCTTCGCAGCAAACTTCGTCGTCAGAAATACAATGCCCTGCCATATTAACGCCCATATCCGTCGGAGAGCGGTAAGGGCTTTCGCCATAAATACCCTCGAACATGGCCGAAAGCACCGGAAAAATCGCCACATCACGATTATAATTAACAGTTGAAATCCCATAGGCTTCCAAATGGAAAGGGTCTATCACATTAAGATCGTTTAAATCCGCTGTAGCAGCTTCATAAGCAATATTTACTGGATGTTTCAAGGGAAGGTTCCAAATTGGGAAAGTTTCAAATTTGGCATACCCGGCCTTGACTCCCCTTTTATTTTCATGGTAGAGCTGGGAAAGGCAGGTAGCCATCTTACCGCTGCCGGGCCCTGGCGCTGTCACCACTACAAGCGGGCGCGAGGTTTCAATATAATCGTTTTTGCCAAACCCATCCTCGCTGAGTATTAAGGGAATATTAGAGGGATATCCTTGGATGATATAGTGAAAATATACCCGTATCCCCATTTTCTCTAGCTGAAGGCGGTACAAATCCACCACTTTCTGGCCGCTGTATTGGGTAATGACCACACCACCAACATATAAACCTTTTTCCATAAATTGGCCGCGCAGGCGAAGCACATCTTCCTGATAGGAAATTCCCAAATCCTCCCGAACCTTATTCCGCTCAATATCCCCTGCGCTGATTACAATGATAATTTCCGCCTGTTCTTTGAGTTCCAGCAGCATTTTCAATTTGCTGTCCGGTTCAAACCCTGGAAGAACCCTGGAAGCATGGTAATCATCAAAAAGCTTGCCGCCAAATTCCAGGTAAAGCTTATCGCCAAACTGGGCAATCCGTTTTTTAATATTTTCAGATTGCAGTTTCCGATATTTTTCACAGTCAAAACCGATTTTTTTCATCTGTCCCACCCTTTTTGTTCTCGCTGACGTTGTTTTTACAAAATACTCCCCTATTTTACCATGTTCCAGCAGCAGTGTCACCTGGTTTTTAAAAGATTTTTCCCCATTGTCCGCGCCGCACAAATAAAACGGCGAAAATGGAGATGCTCCTTTCCGCCGTTTTCAAATGCTTGTTTTACTTTGCCTATTTTGCCTCTGAAAATTTAGATACAACTGTGTCGTATTCTTTTTTAAGTTTTTCGGCCAATCCCATTAAATCGCCGAAACGTTTTTCCTTGACAGCGGACAATACCTCCCCGCTGAGCTGGGACAGATCCTTCAGCCCTAAGCCGGAAGCTGCACTGTTAAGGGAGCGGGCAGTATCTTCCACCTTTTGATAGTCCTTGTTTTGGATTGCATCTTTCAAGCCATCAATGATCTTTTCCCCGCCGACTTTTTGAACCAGTTCCGTTAATGTGGAGGGGTCTTTTACCAAATCCCCCAGTTTGTCCAAAACGCCGCCTAAATTTCCTAAATCCATTCTATAAATCCTGCCTTTCCAAAATCATTCTTTATACAGTTTAGCGTTCCCTGTCGAAAATGTCAAGGGCCATTTTCAACGGCAAAAACATTTAGGCCCAAATGAATGTCAGATTGATTTTTGCCGATAATATGGTATACTTTGAATAAACAAAAACATGGAGGAAGCATATAAAATATTTATCGGCAGTTGAAACAGCAAAATGGAAGCGCTTTTAAAGAGCTACAGCCAAACGAAAATCAAAACGCTGGAAGAACTGCTTGAATTCCATTATGCCTTTGAATCCATCCTTTCCAGGATGGAAACGGACGTATTGGACGGCTAATTTTATTTAAGGAGTGTTTGAGGAACAATATTGTCCCATTTATCATTGATGAAGATTTAAAGCTGTTCTACTACTGCGGCCTGAGCGAGTGGCTTTGCGAACGGGGCTATCTTATGGATACCTGCCTGACAGCGCAGGATAAATTTAAAAAATATCTGGATTATTTCCGGGTTCCCTATAACATATGATTCTATAATTTCTTATACAAATACAGCGCCAAATCGTCATCATTCCGGCAGTCGGAATAGGGCCTGCACACCTTATCCCCAAACCATACGCCGGAACCGTCCGGGATATACCCGCGTTTGACATACATCCTCTGGGCGGAGCCGTAACCGCTGTGCAGCCCCACTCCCAGGTAAACTGTGTCCGCATATTCCCCCGCAATTTTCTCAGCGGTATCCATCAGCCTGCCGCCAATCCCTTTCCGGCGGTATTTTTCCAATACGCCGAAATCCACAATTTCCGGCAGCCCCTGGTTGGCGAACGCGCCCCAAGGGGAATCCGGGTATATATTGATATATCCGGCAACATTCCCCTGATACTCCGCAGTCAGCGAGACGGATTTCCCTTCCGCCTGGTGCCGGAGCCGCATTTCATATTTGCCGATGTCGGCGTTCCAGCCCTGGGCGATTTCCTCATCCGTGATAATTTGCGCATCCGCAGGCTCCATGTCCCGAATCAATATTTCATTATCCTGATAATAAACCATCTTTCTTTCTCCCCTAATCAGAAATATTTTTAATTAAAACTTCCATTTTATTTTTTGCCTTTATTCCAGGGGCTTTCTCAAATCCATTCGTTAAATAAAAAGCCTCTGCACTGTCTGATGTCAAAACAGCCTTGTATACGCCGTTGTTTGCAAAATACCTCTCCGCCTTATGTAAAAGTTCTGTGCCAAAGCCCTGCCCGCGGCAGGAGGGATGAATCCAAAGCTCACGGATAAAGCCAAAGGGTTCCCGGAAAAACCAGCTGGAAAAAACGTTTATCTGAAATTGCAGGAAGCCGACTGCATGGTTACTGTCATCTGTCATGAGGAGGGCAAAATTTTTTCCGTTTTTATCCTCATCCATTTCATGAAAAAGCCCATCCCAGTCAGTGACATTGATACCTAATTCAGCAAAATATGCCTGAAAGGCAGTGCGAAAACGGATATCAGTAAAATCCGAAATAAAAACTGTGTTCACAATCATATTAAAAGCCCCTTTCAGCGGCAAACAAAAAGCGTTACCATCATTCGGGAACGCTTAACTTCTTTCATTCTGTTTTCAGCCGCCGCGTCAGGCTTTGGACAGTGAATGGCAGATTTCCCCGAACTGGTTAATTATCTTTTTCATACCATTCACCACCCTTTCTGAAAATATTCTAACAGGTACACAGAAATTTGTCAAACCAGAGTTTGGCATTTTCTCTTTCCAGAATAACTGCCCAATAAGCCGGAATTCAGTCATCTATTTGTTTCCCGCAATGCTGGCAATATTTTCCTTCATTTCTTCCAAGCTGCTTTCCACAGTGAGGACATTTATTGTAGAGAAAATGCGGAATCAAGCAGGAAGCCACGACAGCAGTACCAACCAAAAACAAAGGCTCATACACATTTGCCAACAACACAATGGCAAATCCTGCAACTATCAGGGCATCTCTAATCTTTCTGGCTTTGTTTACTGTCATTGTGAGTACCTCCATAAACCCCGACTTATCAACGTAATCACATCCACACAAAAAGCTCTTTGATAAAACACCGTTTTTTCCTGTGTTCACACAAACAGCCTTGCTGTCTGATAAACCAGCATCCCTGCAAACCAGGCGTTTCCGGTCTGGAACGCAGCTACAAAGGCGGCGTATTTTGCCCCTCCCATCTCCCTCTTTACAGCTGCCACCGCAGCCACACAGGGGGTATATAACAGGGTAAAGGTCAAAAACGAAACCGCTGCCGCAGGGGGGAACATCCCTGCCAGGGCATTGGGCAGTTCTGCCGTAGAAGTCCCTGTCAAAACCGCTAATGTACTGACGACCGCTTCCTTTGCGGAAAATCCAGTAATTAAAGCCGTAGAAGCCCGCCAATCTGCAAAGCCCAAAGGCGCAAAAACAGGGGAAATCCACTGTCCAAAGGCAGCAAGCATACTGTCGGCGCTGTTTTCCACCACGTTAAACCGCGTATCAAAGGTCTGGAAAAACCAGATGGCAATGGTTGCAACAAAAATAATGGTAAAAGCGCGGGTCAGGAAATCCTTGGCCTTATCCCACAGCAAAAGGGCAACGCTCTTGGGGCTGGGCAGGCGGTAATTGGGAAGCTCCATGACAAAGGGGACAGGCTTCCCTTTAAAGGCTGTCTTTTTCAGCAAAAGCCCGCACAATACCCCCGCGGCCATCCCTCCCACATAAAGGCATATCATCACCAAAGCTCTGTATTTGGGAAAGAACGCCATTGTAAAAACCCCATAAATCGGCAGCTTTGCGCTGCAACTCATAAAGGGGGTCAAAAGGATGGTCATTTTCCTGTCCCTTTCACTGGAAAGGGTTCGGGACGCCATAATCGCAGGAACCGAGCAGCCAAAACCAATCAGCATAGGCACAAAGCTTCTGCCGGACAGCCCGATTTTTCTCAGCAGCTTATCCATAACGAAAGCAACCCGCGCCATATATCCGCTGTCCTCCAGCAGTGAGAGGAAGAAAAAGAGGACGACGATGGTTGGGATAAAGGAAAGCACGCTCCCTACCCCGGCGAAAACGCCGTCAATAATCAAGGAGTGGACTACCGGGTTGATCCCATAGGCAGCCAGCCCGCGGCTTACAACATCAGTCAATCCGTCAATCCCCATAGAGAGCAGGTCGCTTAAAAACCCGCCGATCACCCCAAAGGTCAGCCAGAAGATTAACAGCATAATCAGCAGGAAGACAGGGATCGCCAGATACTTTCCAGTCAGCACTTTGTCAATCTTCACGCTGCGGGCGTGCTCCCTGCTTTCGTGGCAGGCAACTACACAGTCTGCACAAAGCTTTTCGATAAATACATACCGCATATCCGCCATGGCGGCTTTTCTGTCAAGGGCTGCTTCCCGCTCCATCTCTACAACGGTATGTTCCAGCATATCCTTTTCGTTGTCGGAAAGCCCCAGGGATTCCAGCATAGGCTCGTCCCCTTCCACCAGCCGGGTGGCCACAAAACGGGACGGAATACCCAGCCGTTCGGCATGGTCTTCCACCAGATGGGCAACTGAATGGATTGCCCTATGTACTGCCCCGGAACAGAAGTCCATACGTTTCGGGGTTCGGCGTTCCCTTGCGACATTCAGGGCAATTGAAATTAATTCTGAAACCCCTTCGTTTTTACTGGCGGAAATGGGCACCACCGGTACCCCAAGTTCTTCTGCCAAGGCCTTCAGCTTAATCGTCCCGCCGTTTGCCCGCACTTCATCCATCATATTCAGGGCAATGACCATGGGAATGTTCAGCTCAATTAACTGCATACTTAGGTAAAGGTTGCGCTGGATATTGGTAGCGTCGATAATATTGATAATTCCATCTGGATGGTGCTTTAAAAGGAAATCCCGTGTTACAATCTCCTCACTGGTATAGGGGGAAAGGGAGTAAATCCCCGGCAGGTCTACTACTGAATCCTGATCGCTGGAACGAATCACGCCTTCTTTCCGTTCCACGGTTACGCCGGGAAAGTTTCCAACGTGCTGGTTGGAACCAGTAAGCTGGTTAAAGAGGGTTGTTTTTCCACAGTTTTGATTGCCTGCTAACGCAAAAATCATACTTGTTTCATTCCTTTCCCGCAACGGATTCTTCTGCTTCTACGACGATCTCCTTTGCGTCGTCCAGACGCAGGGTTAATTCATACCCCCGCAGGGTCAGCTCAATAGGGTCTCCCATTGGAGCGACCTTCTGGATTACAACCCTTGTTCGGGGGGTCAGCCCCATATCAAGAAGCCGCCCCCTCAGAGCGCCTTCCCCTCTCACGATTGTTATTTTTGCCGGTTTGCCAACCGGTAATTGATCTAATGTCATACCCTTTCACCCTTCTCCTGTGTATCAATACATTTAAACTGCTTTTATAAAATTGTTAGCCAAAGCTAACATCCGATGCTATTGTATCCCATTTATATGGTACTGTCAACTGTTTTTTCCTCCTATATGGGAACATGCTGAAAAAAGCAAATTTATATTTTTATCAGTTATGTAAAAATAATAAAAGATTCCCTACAATTTTTATATTGATTCTAAACGAGAAAGGCGATATACTAAAGACATATACAAGTTTCCAATGTTAGGAAGCAAAAAATAAACATTTATCAAAGGAGGAAGATTGACATGAAATTAGGCGCACAGTTATATACTGTTCGTGCATTTACCAAAACACCGGAGGATATTGAAAAAACCCTCCGCAAAATCAAGTCCATGGGTTTTGACGTAATCCAGATTTCCGGGTTTGGCCCAATGGATCCCCACAAGCTTGGAGAGCTGGTTCATGAGCTTGGGCTGGATGTATGTATCACCCACAGCAGCTATGACCGTATCACCGGCGATTTAGATAATCTGATGGAAGAACATCGGATGATGGGATGCGATTCGATTGGAATCGGTTCCATGCCGCAGAAATTCCGCGGGTCTGCAGAGGGTACAGAAGCATTTATCAAAGAAATGAGCCCGATTGCCAAAAAGTTGGCAGATGCGGGGATGTCATTGGGATACCACAACCACAATTTTGAATTTATGCGGTATGACGGCCGTCTGCTTATGGATCGCCTGATTGAAGATACTCCGAAAGAGTTTGGATTTATCCTGGATACATATTGGCTGCAGGCAGGAGGCGTAACCCCTTCTGATTATATCCGCCGGGTTGCAGGCCGCATGAAGGTCTGCCATTTCAAGGATATGCAGATTGTTCCCAATGAAGAAGGCAAAGCTTCCCAGCTCTTTACAGAAGTTGGCGAAGGCAACCTGAATTTGGCTAGTTGTATAAAGGCATGTATTGAGAGCGGGGTTCAATATATTGTTATCGAACAGGATGTTTGTCCTGGAGACCCCTTTGACAGTCTGGCTGTCAGCTATAAAAACCTTAAAAAGCTGGCTGCCGATGCCGGGGCACTTTAAAAATAACAGGAAGAGAGAAAGGCGGCAGATAAATTATGAGCAAAGTAATCCTTTCTGGTTTTGCCGATGAAATTGACAGAAACCTGACCGTTCAGATGAACGTCCTGGAAAAGCTGAATATCCACCATATCGAGATGCGCGGAGTCAACGGTAAAAACCTCTGCGACTGCACGATTGACGAAGCCAAAGACATTAAAGCCCAGTTAAAGAAACGGGGATTTTCTCTGTCAGCCATAGGCTCCCCCATTGGGAAAATCAAAATTGGGGATCCGTTTGAGCCGCATTTGGAGCAGTTCCGCCATGTGCTGGATTTGGCGGAATTATTTGAAACACAGTATATCCGGCTGTTCAGTTTTTATCTGCCTAAAGATGAAGACCCCACAAAATACCGGGAACCGGTAATGGAGCGGATGCAGGGCTTTGTAAACGCGGCCCAGGGCCGGGGCGTCACCCTGCTTCATGAAAACGAAAAGGGCATTTACGGCGATGTGGCGGATCGCTGCCTGGACATTATGAAAACTGTCAATTCCCCTATTTTAAAGGTTACATTTGACCCTGCTAATTTCGTACAGTGCGATGAAAAGGTATATCCCCACGCCTATGAAGTTCTTGCCCCATACTTTACTTATATGCACGTTAAGGACGCCGTATATTCCGATCATCATGTCGTTCCTGCCGGGGAAGGCGACGGAAAAGTCCTGGATGTGTTGAAAGCCCTGTCCGATAGAGATTATACTGGCTTCCTGTCTTTGGAGCCGCATCTGTGCCATTTTGTAGGCTTTACCGCATTGGAAAGCGAACCGGACGTACTCCAAAAAGCTGCGGAATCCGATGGGGCGCGGCTGTTCGAGGTTGCCGCTAACGCCCTGCGCGGGCTGATGGCAAAGGCGGGACTGACAGAGTAATCCGGTCGGAGGAGGCATATGAAAAAACGGAAATGGACACAGCAGGAAATCTGGCATTGGCTGGAGGAAAACCACCGCTTTTTCTACGCAAACCCCAAGGACAAAAACCTTTTTATCCGCAAACGTTATGGAATCTCCTGGACGCTTAATTGGGGAAATCCCGCGGCATGGGCGCTGATGGCGCTCATTGTCTTGGGATTGGTTCTGGTCTATTACCTATAACAGCTCCCTTTTCTAAAATACATCTTATTTAGGAGGAATTATATAATGGACAAACTTCGTTTCGGCATTATCGGCATCGGCAACATGGGCAGCAGCCATGCAAAGAACCTCTCCGCAGGAAAGGTTCCCAATGCCTGCCTTGCCGCCGTGTGCGACATCAAGGAATCCCGCCGCCAGTGGGCTAAGGAAAACCTACCGGAAAGTGTGGAAATTTTTGAAAACACCGACAAATTTTTTGCAAATGCGAAAATAGATGCGGTACTTGTAGCTGTCCCCCATTATCTTCACCCGGTTCTGGGGATGGAGTCTTTAAAGAACGGGTTCCATGTTTTGGTAGAGAAACCCGCCGGGGTATACACCAAGGCAGTCCGCGAAATGAACGCGGCCGCTGACGCAAGCAATAAAGTTTACGGCGTTATGTTTAACCAGCGCACCAACCCGGTTTACCAGAAAGTCAAAGAATTAATGGAAAGCGGCGAACTCGGCGAAATGAAACGGGTAGTCTGGGAGATTACCAACTGGTACCGCAGCCAGAGTTATTATGATTCCGGCGACTGGCGGGCAACCTGGGGCGGCGAAGGCGGCGGTGTACTGCTCAACCAAGACCCCCATCAGCTTGACCTATGGCAATGGATGTGCGGAATGCCCACCTCAATCCGTGCATTTATGGATTACGGCAAATGCCGCAATATCGAGGTTGAAAATGATGTAACCGCGATTGCAAAGTATGCCAATGGTGCTAACGGCATATTTATTACTTCTACCCATGAAGCCCCTGGAACCAACCGTTTGGAAATTTCCGCAGACCGCGGCAAACTGGTAGTTGAAAATGATGTAATTACCTTCTGGCGCAACCGTGTTGGCGAACAGGAATTTAACACCACCTATACCAAAGGCTTTGGCTCTCCTGAATGTTGGAAGGCAGAAATTCCCGTTAAAGGCCCTAATCCGCAGCATTTGGGAATCCTGGAGAACTTCGCTTCTGCCTGCCTGAAAGGTACTCCCCTTCTCGCTCCTGGACAGGAAGGAATCAAAGGTGTTTCTATTTCAAATGCTATGCACCTTTCCGCCTGGACTGATTCTTGGGTTGATCCTTCTAATATTGATGAAGAACTTTTCTATAAGCTTCTTCAGGAAAAGATTCAATCCTCTAAATTTAAAAAGGAAACCAAAGAGGCTAACTTGGATACCTCTGGAACCTATTAAGCAGGCGGAACGGCTCCTCGTATGAGGAGCCGTTTTTATATATCGTCCATATTTAACGTGAGTTCAGCGAAAAACCGTACCCGTCCCCCCCCCTGTGCCTCCCCTGAAAGGGGAGGTGCCGCCCGCAGCGGCAGAGGGGTTGACCCACACCGTATGGCTGTAATGCTTCTCATAAAGCCAAAAAACTTGAATCTACAAATCGAACTCCCGTTAATTGTAAGATTTATGTTCCTAGGTACGCCATCATG
Source organism: uncultured Clostridia bacterium (assembly GCA_948465665.1). Classification (GTDB taxonomy): domain Bacteria; phylum Bacillota; class Clostridia; order Oscillospirales; family Ruminococcaceae; genus UBA1405. The sequence continues at coordinate 12,847 of CAOJXI010000005.1, forward strand.
GCAAACCGTTGGTTTGCTGGATGGCTGCAAGAGGGAACTTTCAGCTCTGTCCAACTCTGGCGGGCTGAGTTCAGCAGAGCTGAACTTGGACGAAGCGGAAGAAGCCCGCTTAATGGGGCTGCCCGCCCTAAGCTGGTACCAATCCCAATCTTATCCCACCCCCGAAGCAATTCCAGCGGGCTTTTGATTTTAAATACTGACGAAGTGGTTAGTTATCAGTCTCTTAGGCAAGATTTACCTTGGCTTTAAGCCTGCTGGGGTATTTCGCGCCTGCGGGCGCGACCAGAGGAACTTTTTAGGAAAGTTCCTCTGGACTCTTCAAACCTTTTTAATTTGCTTTAGTTACTGCTCATCTTAGGTTAAGCTCAATCTTTATGATTCCCATTTGCCTGGTTACGCCGATAAGACAAATAATTTTCTAAAATAATGGCGGCTGCAACCTCATCCACAACATCTTTCCTCTTTTTGCCGCGCGTATTGGTCTCATTCAAATAATTATGAGCAGAAACCGTAGTAGATCGTTCATCCCACAATCGGACGGGGATATCAATAATCTGGTTAAGCATATCCGCAAACAGCTCGCACTTTTTCGCCCTTTCCCCAATGGTTCCATTCATATTAACCGGATACCCTACCACAACTTCTTTTACATCAAATTCCGTCACAGCGGCGGCAACTTTATTGACAGTCTGATACATTTCCTTCTCATGAATCACCCCTACTGGAGAAGCCAAAAATTCAGTCCTGTCACAAACGGCCAAGCCGGTGCGGGCGTCGCCGAAATCGACAGCCATTATTTTCATAAATGGAGAACCTCCTATTTTATAATGTTTTCTTTTCTTCCCAAAGCCGAATCATCCTAAGGTTTTCTGGAATATGGCTTTTATCATTTAAAAATAAAGGGATAAATTCCTCTCCTTTTATCTCAAAAGCGCTTACAGCGGTATTTTCCGCCAGCGGGACGCGGTTCATCTCCTCAATTGGATATCCCAGCAGGAAACAAAGCGCGTTTCGGATTGCGCAGCCATGCGTAGCCGCAGCGATCCGCTTTCCCGGATTCTGTTTCAGGATATGCACAATCCCATCCCTAACCCGCTTGTAGACTTTTGTCATCGTTTCGCCGTTGGGCGCGCAAAACCGTGCTGGATTGTTTACCCAGTTGTCAAATTCCCTTGGGAACTTTTTGGGAAACTCATCCCAAAGCATACCTTCAATATCTCCGCCGTTAATCTCTGTCAGCCGCGGCTCAATGAAGATTGGCGAACATCCAGATGCCCGTTTAACTGCCATAGCGGTATCATAAGCCCTTTGCAGCGGGCTGGAATAGATGACATCCACCGGTATTTCCCGGAAACGGTTTTCCAGGCATTTGGTCTGTTCCCTTCCCCGGTCAGTCAAGGGTGCGTCGGTGCTCCCTTGGAAACGCCGGTTGATATTGCCCAAGGCTTCACCGTGACGAATTAAATATAGTATTGTTTTCTCCAAAAGCAGTTCCTCCCAGAATCCTGTTTTGCCTGTGGCAGATATGGAAGCAATATATGATACCTTTGCCCTTGCCATGCAAAGGCAAACTTAAATTTTATTTCTTCTGTTTTTCCTTCAATACCAAATTCAAAAGCAAACGGGCAATCCCTCCGCATACGGAAATCAGAATCCCATCCTTTACCAGTATGCCCCCAATCCCCATATTGATGGCATATTGTATTTGCAGCTCTAACGGCGGATCTTGATAAGGAATCCCCGCTTTAATGACGCAGTAATAGATACCTATAAATAAAACGATAATTCCAGCTAAAATAACGGCATTAGCTGTTTGGCAGAGATATAATCCGCTTTTTGCTGCCTTTGTATGCTCCATAAGTATCCTTAACCTCTATCTTTCACATTCTCCGGCTTTTGCAGCATAATTATCTTAGTTTACACGCTTCCTGTAAACTCTGGAAGGCTCTCCGTTCATATCGTTCATTATTTGGTAAAATTCACATCCATACTTTTCATATAATCCAGTATGGTTTGTTGATATAAAAATTTCCCGCACATTCTCCGCTTTAGCGATTTTTTCAATTTCCTGAAATAATTTTCCCATATAACGATGACCCCTATATTGAGGAAAAGTATACACAAAACCAACCCACGGGGACAACACGGTTGGCTGGATGTCGTCCTTTTCTGCATATGTGCAAAATGAAATAAGCTTATTGTCATTCACCAGCATCAATACCTTTGACTTTTCTCCCACCATGTCCTTAAACTTATTTTCACTTAACAATTTATACAGAAATTGCCCTGCCCTCCAGTCACTTTTCTTTATTTCGTTCAGCCAATACTCCTGCTGGCCGCAGCTATCATAATCAATTACCTGCATTTGCGCCATCTTCTTTCCAGCATCCAATTTCATTGGCTGCTTTATTTGCAAGCAGGCCCAGAGGAATCCCCTAATGGAAATTCTTCCGAGCGCTGAAATTTTTCCTTGTGTACTTGCGGGCTTGCTGTTTTACCACGGCTGAACTGTCCCTACAATCTCATTAACATCTTTAATGCCCTGTTCATCCAGCCATTGGTTCATCCCATCGATAATCTTAATGGGTGCATAAGGGTCGTAGAACATCGCCGCCCCAACCTGGATCGCGCTGGCGCCCGCCATCATCATTTCGACTGCATCCTGCCATTTCTCAATTCCGCCCAGCCCTATCACTGGAATTTTGACACGGCTGGCAACCTGCCATACCATCCGAACCGCCACCGGAAAAACCGCTGGGCCAGACAGTCCGCCAACATTATTTTTCAGCACTGGGCGGCGGGTTTTAATGTCAATTCTCATTCCCAACAGGGTGTTGATTAAAGAAACCGCGTCCGCACCTTCCGCTTCCACTGCCTGGGCAATGGCGGCAATATCGGTAACATTGGGAGACAGCTTGACTATCAAAGGCTTTTTGCAGACTTTCCGTACTGCCTTCACCACAGAAGCCGCGCTTTCACAGGTTACGCCAAAGGCAGCTCCCCCTTGCTTCACGTTGGGGCAGGAAATATTCAGCTCAACCATATCAACATCGGAATCAGAAAGCCTCTCCACCAGTGCAGCATAGCTTTCAACAGTGCTTCCGGCAGCATTGGCAATCAAAACCGTGTCAACGCCTTTCAGAGCAGGGAGTTCATGCTTCAGGAACGCCTCAACCCCCGGATTCTGCAAACCCACGCTGTTGAGCATCCCAGAGGGAGTTTCTGCAATACGGGGCGGCGGGTTCCCCTGCCGCTCTTCAAAGGTCATCCCCTTTAAAGAAATCCCGCCGAAAACAGACGCAGGATACATTTTGGCATATTCCTGCCCGAACCCGAAACAGCCGGAAGCTGCAATCACTGGGTTTTTAAATTCCACGCCGCAGATTTTCACACCTAGTCCAGCCATTAAAACACAACCTCCTCTGCATTGAATACAGGGCCGTTTTTGCAGACATGGCTGTATCCGGTTTCCCCGTCAGGCCGTTTGGTCTTGCAGGCGCAGACCAAGCACGCGCCGATTCCGCAGCCCATCCGTTCTTCCATAGAAACCTGGCAGCGTATCCCATACTCTTTTGCCAGCGCCGCCACGCCTTTCAGCATAGGCAGCGGCCCACAGGCATAAATAATACTGGGTTTAGTCTGTTCAAGGCTTTCCTTCAAAGCCTGGGTGACAAATCCCTTCTTCCCTTTGGTGCCGTCATCTGTGCAAAGAACCACCTGGCAGCCGGCCTTTTGGAAATCTTCCTCTAAAATAGCGGCGGAAGCAGAACGGAAACCCAATATTGCCGCCGCGTTTTTCCCATAATGGGAAACCGTCTCAAGCATAGGCGGCACGCCAATCCCCCCGCCAACCACAATGGCGGTTTCTGTTGGCTCCAAAAGCTGGAACCCGTGGCCAAGGGGGCCCATTACATCCAGCATCCCGCCTTCCGGGGTCTGGGCAATCTGGGCAGTGCCGTCCCCGCGGACTTCCATTACAATACGGATATTGCCCTTTTCCCGGTCAATCCGGCAGATGGAAATGGGCCTCCTCAGTGTAAACCCAGCTGCTTTTATATGTACAAACTGCCCTGCCTGGGCAGTTTGTGCAATATCCGGGCAATGGACAGTAAAGTCATAAATTTGTTTTGCACAGGCAGTCTTACGGACAACCGGATAACTGCCTTGGAAAACGGACGGTTCCATTTGGGTATCTCCCCTTTCGGACTTGGTTGTATTCGTTTTACTTTGTTACGACTGGTTTCCCATCCTGATCCAGCAGAGGGGTAAAGCCTGCCGCATTTCCATCATAATGGAACACATAGTTTACACCTGTTTCTTTATCAACCCAGATTTCCGTAATCTCAAGGGTTCCCTGCTTATAAACCTTTTCAAACCTCTTATTATCCATTTTCCCAGCTCCTTATTTACCGAAATATTCTGATTCGATTTCAGAAATCTGATTGACCCGGCGGGCATGGCGGCCCCCTTCAAAGGGGGTATCCAGGAAAACGTCCGCCAATTCAATGGCAGCCCCTGGCCCAATTACCCTAGCCCCCATGCAAAGGACATTAGCGTCATTATGAAGCCGGGTATATTTTGCGCTGAAGTAATCCGAACAGCAGGCCGCGCGGATTCCGCGAACCTTATTGGCAGCTATGGAAATTCCGATCCCTGTTCCGCAGAACAGCAGCGCCTTGTCACATTCACCGGCAGTCACCGATTCACAGGCGGCTTTAGCCTGCATGGGGTAATCGCAGGGTTCCCCATTAAAGGAACCAAAATCACGGTAGGACAGCCCCCGTTCTTCCAAATGTGCCTTAACGGCTTCTTTTAAAGGATAACCTGCATGGTCGCTGGCGATTGCAATCATTGAAAATCCCTCCTGCTATATTTTTAGGCATTTTTGTTCAATCCACGCGATGAACTGCTGTTTCATGTTGAAGTTTTTTCGCCTGAAATTCTCTTTCCGCCTGTGGTAAACGAAGATAAACCGGATTAAGCTCCATAGCTGGGGCAAAAAGCCCGCTTTCCTGTTCTGCTGCAAAGGCGGCGCTGGAAGCGCGGGCAAACCGCCGGGCGGCAGGGGCTGAAAAAGCCGGGAAACCAAAATCATGTTTCTCCCAATATTCAGCACAAAGTTCCGCTCCGTCCCCTACAAACCATACAGGGGCGTTTTCCTTTTGATAAACTTCCTGTAATTGGGAAAAGAGCTGTTCTATCGGCACAGCCTCGTCAGCGACCAGGCGTTCTAAAGCAGTTTCCGTCCCACGGAAAACAGCCGTATACACCTGCCCGCACCGCGCATCCATTACAGGGCAGACAATGCCCCTTATCCCAATCAGGTTATACGCCAAAGCCAACAGCGTAGACACCCCCGCCGCAGGTTTTTCCGCTGCAAATGCCAAAGCCTTTACAGCAGAAATCCCAATCCGCAGCCCGGTAAACGACCCTGGCCCTGCCGCTACAGCGAAAGCATCTATCTCATCCAGGGAAAGGCGGCAGTTTTGGAGCATATCCTCCATCATGGGGAGGATGGTTTGGGAGTGGGTCAGTTTCCGGTTGAGAAAACTCTCTGCTAAAACCATCCCATCTTCACAGACGGCGCAGCTTGCCGCCACAGCGGAAGTATCAACTGCCAAGATTTTCAAACCGCTCTCCCCCTTCTATCTGTATGCTCCGGGAATTCTCCCCTGTCTGGGAAATGGCAATCCATATGGTTTCCTTTGGCAACACGTCCAGACCTTCAATATTTTCGCTCCATTCAATGGCAAGCACTGCGCCGCAGTCCAGGTAATCAAAAAAGCCCGTAGAATAAAGGTCGTCGTATCCATCAATCCGGTACAGATCGAAATGGCAGAGCCGCCGCCCATTTTTCCGGTACTCGTTAATGATGGCAAAGGTTGGGCTGGAAACCAGCTCCCCGCCGATTCCCATTCCGGCGGCAAGCCCCCGTGTAAAGGCGGTCTTGCCCATGCCCATGCCGCCCCGGTAAGCAACCACATCCCTATCCCTCAGCTTTTCCCCGGCGCGGCGGGCAAGCTGTTCTGTTTCTTCAGGGCTGTTTGTCTGATAAACCGCCATTGGCAGCACCCCCATTTCCCTTTAATCGCAGTCAGACCAGAGATGGTATTTCCCACAGTGCAGACATTGGAACAAGTACCCCGCGCAGCTCCCGGCAGGTTCCAGATAATCCCTGATTTCATCAGGTTCAATGCCAACCTTGCCGCAGTATTCCTGGATCACCTCGTCGGCGATTCCCATTTCCTCCAGATCTTTGATTCCCACATCTCCAATAAATGCACAGTAATCGTCACAGCAGGTCAGCCAATATTCCCCCTGCCAGCTAATGTAGCCCGGCGTCCTGTTGAAAAGCTCGTCGGTCTTTTCTGGGTCGCTTACTTCGCTTTCTGCATCCTGGATAAAACTTCCGTCGAACTTTTCCGAAGCGGAGCCATCCGCCACACATTCCAGGCAGAGGCACGAAATATTTTTGACACAGTACATATCGCTGATAAAGGCAGTGACATCCCTGCCGCAGCACTCGCATTTCCCCCGGTTGAAATGCACCATGTCGCTTTTATATAAATTGGGATGGTACTTAAATTTAGGCAGTGCGTCGATATTGTCCATATGATTCTCCTTTATCAGAAAAGCCCGCTGATGTTGCCGAATTCGTCGCAGTCGATTTTCTCGGCAGCTGGAGCCTTGGGAAGCCCCGGCATGGTCATAATGTCGCCGCAAAGCGCCACAACAAATCCCGCTCCGGCGGAAAGCCTGACCTCCCGGACAGTAATTTTAAAGTTTTCAGGCCGTCCCAGCTTTTTGGGGTTATCCGAAAGGGAATACTGGGTTTTTGCCATACAGATGGGAAGTTCTCCTTTGCCCATTGCTTCAATGGCACGGATGGAACGGCTTGCTTCCGCTGTATAGCTTACGCCGGAAGCCCCATAAATTTCCCTGGCAATGGTTTCTATTTTCTCCTTAATCGGCTTATCCAGCTCATAAATGGGATGGAAATCCGCAGGCTGTTCACAGGCTTTCACTACATTTTGTGCCAAATCCATACCGCCTTCCCCGCCTTTGGCAAAGACCTCTGACAGCGAAAATTCCACTTTTTGTTCCCCGCAGAATTTAGAGAGAAGCTGGATTTCCGCGTCAGTATCGGTTGGGAAGCGGTTAATGGCAACTACCACGGGAACACCGTATTTGCGCATATTCTCGATATGTTTTTCCAGGTTTACAATGCCTTTTTGAAGGGCTTCCAGGTTTTCCTGGGAAACATCCTCTTTTTTCACACCGCCATTGTATTTGAGGGCGCGCAGGGTTGCCACCAGCACGACAGCGGAAGGGGCAAGCCCGGCAAAGCGGCACTTGATATCCAAAAACTTTTCCGCACCCAGGTCAGAGCCAAAGCCTGCTTCCGTAATGCAGTAATCCGCCAGCTTTAGGGCAAGTTTGGTAGCGCGGACAGAGTTACACCCATGGGCGATATTGGCAAAGGGGCCGCCGTGCATTAAAGCGGGGGTATTTTCCAGGGTTTGAATCAAGTTTGGTTTAAGTGCGTCTTTCAGCAGGGCAGTCATAGCCCCTTCGGCTTTTAAATCAGAAGCATAGACAGGGGAACCGTCATACTTGTAAGCCGCCAGGATTGAGCCAAGGCGTTTTTTCAGGTCAGCCAAGTCGCTGGAAAGGCAGAGGACAGCCATAATTTCGCTGGCAACAGTAATTTGGAAGCCGTCCTCCCTGGGGACGCCATTGGACTTGCCGCCCAGCCCAACGATGACGTTCCGCAGGGCGCGGTCGTTCATATCCATACACCGTTTAAACAAAACCCGGCGCGGGTCAATCCCCAGGCTGTTCCCCTGTTGGAGATGGTTGTCCAGCATAGCGCAAAGCAGGTTGTTTGCGGCGGTGATGGCGTGCATATCCCCGGTAAAGTGGAGGTTGATGTCTTCCATTGGCACAACCTGGGCATAACCGCCGCCGGCAGCGCCGCCCTTTACGCCGAATACCGGCCCCAAAGACGGCTCCCGCAAAGCAATAATGGCTTTTTTTCCGATTTTCTCCATAGCTTCGCCTAAGCCGACGCTGGTTGTGGTTTTGCCCTCCCCGGCGGGGGTAGGATTGATGGCTGTTACTAAAATCAATTTGCCGTCCGGCTTGTCTGCCAGACGCTGGTAGATGGATTCGGAAACTTTCGCCTTATACCGTCCGTATGGTTCCAGTTCTTCCTCTAAGATTCCCAGTTTTCTGGCGATTTCATGAATCGGGAGCATTTTGGCCTGCTGTGCGATTTCAATGTCCGTCAGCATCATCGTTCACTCCTTCTTAATCTTAGAGCCTGTTTAGAAGCTCCCCGCACACGTTGAGCTCCTAAACAGGCTCTTACGTTTCTTTCTTCAAAAGTTCCATTTGGAATGGAACATAACTGTCCCTTATTATAGCATAATTGCCAGTTAAATGCAATTCTGAAAAAACACCGGCAATCAAGCTGTTTCCGGCTATTTTCCACATGGAAAATAGTGCCTTGAAAATTCAAAGCGCTTTTTGTTTCCTATGCTGCTGTTTTGTTGGCAGCATAGATTAGTTCAAGATAGGATTCACCTATTTCATAGATCTGAAGCTTCAGGTCTTTATTTTTGCACAGGTATTCCTTCCCATTCAGGGTAAAAGTTGAATAAGGCGCTGTCTGAAAGCTAAGATTAGAGCCATCCTGCATGTGCATCTCAAAATACCAAAACATACAGCCATCTTTAGCAGCGCCATTTATAACGCCAAAAGGATTATCACTTGGATCAACAGACACCTTCAACTGCTGCTGTAAACAGTTAATCATCTCTATTTAGTCTTCTTTGTTCATTTGATAAGGGGGAAGAATATGATAAGGAGGGAGAATTTTATAAGGGGGAGAAAGTTGATAAGAGGAAGGAACCCCATAAATGACATCAATAGAAACAACGTCCTCCTGCTGAAGATCGCCAAACAGCCGCCATGTCCATCTTTCCCTGATTTCAATGCCGACCGTAGCCGCAAGCATGACGCAAAGCCAAATGATGATGCCGATTTTATCCCGTTTTTCCATAGAAACCATCTCCAACTTAATAAAGTTCTGTTTATGGGATTTTCAAACGTTTTTCTGCATAGGGAGGATCTGTGATACAACACGCGATACATTCATTATCTAATTTTGGAATAAGATCAAAACAGTCCCCATAAATCGAAGTATTTTTTAACCATTTTAAAGCCCTATCTTTTTTACAAAATTTTTATGTGTATTTTGCCTGTCAAAAATCGTCTTTATTATAACGCAAGTTCGATGGAAAAGCGCTTAAAGCTATAAATCAGCTCTCTCATATTTTATTGGATATTCAATCTTGCCTTTAATGCTTCCTGCAATACGGTGGAAAAATTAATTCCTGCCCTTTCTGAAAGTGTATTCAGCCAGTTTGGAATCGTAAGCGTCTTTTTAACGGCTTTGCAGTCATAGAGTTTTCGATACTCCATTGTATCACAGCAAACTAGGGAAACAATTTCAGACGTTCCCTCCTGAACAGCCTTGATATTAGAAGGCTCTGGAATTGCTTCTCCATCTTCCTCGTGGTCGTAAAGCATCAGGCACAGTGCGTCTTCGGCCATCTCCATTGCTTCCGGCAGGGTATCACCGCAGGTACAGCAGCCATCAATATCTGGAAATATTACAGAATATCCTTTTTCTTCCTTACTAAAAATCGCGGGATAGGCGTATTTTGCCATACCAAATCTCCTCCAAACATTTTAATGGGTTTATTCTATTCCGGCTCTTTCCTTAATGGATTTTAATGTCCCTATTGGAACCTCCTGTGTTCCATGCCTTGGCACTTCAAACTTTTTTCCAGTTTTCTGGCTTTTCCAAATTTCATGCCGGCTGCCTTCCCGATAAAAATAACAGTCATTTTTACGCAGCAACTGCTTTAATTCGTTTACTCTCATCCTGCCATCCTCCTGATATTTTATATCATAACACGTATTTACACGTGTGTCAACTGCTGTAACAACCACACATTACAGGCTTTTTCTGAGTATCTCTCCAATGGAAAAAGCGCCTTGAATCATCAAAGCGCTTTTAGATTTCCTATAAAGTGTTGGCGGCACCGCTTTTCCACAAAAGCATATTATCCTCAAAAAATCCCTCTATCTGTCCTGAATCCTTCATCCATGCCAGATAAGACCGGAGGGTACTCCCAATTAAAACATACTGTTCATAAGTCATTTTCAAGCCGTAAATCTCAAATACTCTCTGAAGGATTCCATCAAAGGAAAGCGGTTCCTTGCAGATGGTTTTGATCTGCTCTGCAATCTCATAAACTTTCTTCTGGTTCAGCGCCGCCAAGGGTCTGATATCCTCTGCTGCCTCTGCATGGGAAGGGATAAACAGTCTGGCTTTCAATTCCTTCACCATATCCAAAGTTTTCAAATACGCAGCCACATCATAAATAAAGGAAAGCTGGTACTTTTCCAGCGTCGCGGGGCTGCTCAGGCAGTCAGCCAGAAATACAACGCCGTCCGGGGTGCGGAAGCCCACCATATCAAAAAAATGCCCCGGCAGCGGGATGGTTTCTACCCCCTGTGGAAAATCCGCATCACCAAACCCGCTCACATCGCTTTCCGCAGCCATCAGGAATTTATGCCTTAACTCCCGGAAGGGATACCCGCCATATAAAAAGGACGGCTCCAAAACAGGATAACGGGTAAACGCCCCCTCTATTCCCCCTGCGAAAACCTTGCAATGGTACTGCTGCTGTAAATAACGGTTCCCGCCAATATGGTCGGCGTTGGAGTGGGTGTTGAGGATGCCTTTCAGCGTCCAGCCGTTTTGATCGAGAATTTTTTTGACCCGGCGGCCCGCGTCCTTGTCGCCGCCGCTGTCAATCAAATAAACATCCTGGTCGTTTATCCGGTAAATCCCAATTTTCGCTGGGCATTGTATGTAATAGGTTCGTTCTCCTGCCTGTATCAGTTCATACATTTTTATACCTTCTTCTTTTTCTTTAAAATCAGCTCCAAAAGACTGTTATAATAGCTATTGATAGTATAATCTAACTTTTTGATGTATACCTATATCATTTTAATCCTTTGCTCTTTATCTGTCTATACTTTTTTAAATGTGAATTCAACAAAATATGACTGTTGGCTCATTTTATTTCGCTAAACAAAAATTTAGCTAGTATTTTTACTAAAGGTTATAAAATTTCCAACCGAAAGGGCCTTAAAATCTATTTTCGATGAATTTAAGTTACTTATAGGGGCAGTTTTCCTTTTATGTTGTTATCTTGAAAAGGGGCCAAATTTGTGTTAAGATGAAGGTGGAACAGAAAGTAAAAGTGAAAGCAGGCGGCAGATTTGACAGTAACAAAACAGATAGACCAGCAGCACCAGGAAGATTTACAGCGGCTTAGGGGCTTTCGCCTGCTGGACGATGATTTCCTGACAAAATGTTTCGAGGGGGATACCAAATATATCCAGCTTGTTCTGCGGATCGTGCTGGAAATGCCTGATTTAGTGGTTATGGATGTCCAAACACAGGTATTTGTAGAGAACCTGCTTAACCGTTCTGTGCGGCTGGACATCCTGGCAACCGACAGCACCGGACGGAAGATTAACATAGAAATCCAGCGATCCGACAAAGGCCCGGATGGAAACGGGCAAGGTATAACAGCAGCATGATGGACGCGAACCTTCTGCGGAAAGGCGAAGACTTTGACAAGCTACCGGAAACCTATGTGGTGTTTATTACCGAGCATGATGTGATTGGAAAGGGAAAACCGTTATACCATATTGGAAGATATATCTTCGACACCAGCGAAAGCTTTGAAGACGGTTCGCATATTGTTTACGTAAATGGTGCATACCGTGACGAAACGCCCATTGGGAAGCTGATGCACGATTTTTCCTGTACTGACCCAGCAGATATGCACTATAGTTTGTTAGCGGACAGGGTTAGATTCTTCAAAGAAAGCAAGGAAGGGGTTGCTATTATGTGCAAAGCTATGGAAGATATGAGAAATGCGTCTTTACAGGAAGGCTTGGAGCAAGGGGTGAAGATAGTAGCACTTCGTATGTTAGAGACAGGAAAATACCCCTTGGAGGAAATTGCAGATATGACCAATCTTTCCCTGGATGAAGTAAAAAAGCTGCAAACTGAACAGGGTGCATAAATTTCTAATAAAACCAGAAAGCGGGAACTTGATAAACAGGTTCCCGTTTTTTGTACCCAATAGTAAATGATTTGTTAATTATAAGGATGCCCTTTCCTTAAAATAAGTCTTCTTTGACAAAAGTTCATCCTGCCTGCCTTTGGGAAGGCGTTTAAGAATTTCATCATAGTCCAATTCCATATCCGGCGTTCCAAGGGCAAGCGAAAGCAAATGAATATCGAACCAGTCATCCCATAAATCATCAAACAAAGACTGGCTGTCCGTATAGGTTGCCAGGTTGTCAAAACTATAGGGACGCATATAATATTGCAGCTTAACAAAGCCATACTCCCCCGCGTCAAGGACAATAATATCTGTTTGCTCGTACAATTCCGCAAAAGCGTCCGCAACCCTCCGGCATTTTTCCCGCTCTTCATCTGTGATATACTCTTCTTTTTTCATCATTTGTTCTCCTTGTTGTACAACTTCTTATAAATGATTAATAATAAGTATTTATATAACTATATCATATTATATCTGATTTTTCAATGATACAAAAGATATAATATGTATAAGGGGGTGTCCATATTGAATGAAGAACGGGGAACCATTGAAATCCATCTTAAAGAATTATTGGAAAAAGCAGGTTTAAGCAAAAATAAATTTTGCCAAAGGGCAGAATTACAACGTTCACAACTAAACGGCTACCTCAATAATACAATCACCCGGTTAGATGTTGACGTACTGATAAGAATATGCGATACTTTGAATTGCTCTATTTCCGACCTTCTCGAATATAAACCGCGCTAATAACATATTGCTCCCACAATAAAAATCCATTGGAACTAAAATGATTTCCTTTTCAAAACGGGAAATAGAGCAATTAAAACCATAATATAAAAAATTCGATGGATTTCCTCTTGTAATTGCCTGGAAATTTGATAAAATGAATAGTAGAATGTTGTAGAACAGCATAAAAAAGAAGGATCAAAAACACTAAGGAGGCACTAACTTATGATGCAGACCCGTTATATGTCCAATACCGATGCAACTGTTTCCCTGTTAGGATTCGGCGCTATGCGTCTCCCAACTGACAGCGAAGGAAATATTGATTACCCCAAAGCCCAGGCAATGGTACAGCTTGCCTATGAAAATGGGGTCAACTATTATGATACAGCCTATATGTACCACGGCGGGAAATCCGAAGGCTTTTATGGCGACACCCTTACCAAATATCCAAGGGACAGCTATTATTTAGCTACTAAATTCCCGGTTGGCTGGTGTGAAAAAGAAGAAGACATTGACCGGATTTTCAATGAACAGCTTACCCGCTGCAAAACCGAATATTTTGACTTTTACCTGCTCCATGCGCTGGACAAGGATAAATTTGAAACCGTTAAGAAATTCAAAATATACGAGCGGCTCCTGCAATACAAAGCAGAGGGAAAAATCCGCCGGATTGGATTTTCTTTCCACGATACCCCAGACGTAATCGACGCGATTACTGATACATACAAATTTGATTTTGCACAAATCCAGTTTAATTATCTGGACTGGGTACAGCAGGACGCGGAACGCTCCTATAAGATTCTGGAAAGCAAAAATATTCCCATTATCGTTATGGAGCCGGTACGGGGAGGATACCTCCACCGCCTGCCGGAAAAAATCGCGTCTGTTTTCAGGGCAGTCAATCCCGATGCCTCCAATGCTTCCTGGGCGCTGCGGTGGGTAGCTGATCATCCCCAGGTTAAAGTCATCCTCAGCGGCATGTCCACCTTGGAACAGGTACAGGATAACTTAAACGTATTATCCCAGGCCAGGCCCCTTTCTGATGAAGAAAACAAGGCGGTTGAAACGGTTCGGGATATGATCCGCTCCCAGAAAAACGTACCCTGCACAGCCTGCGAATACTGTATGTCTGAATGTCCAAACGGGATAAAAATTCCCGATATCTTCAGGGCGTACAATGATTATACCCAATCCCTCAATGTTGGCAAATTCCGCCGGACATACAAAGAAATCCCGGAGGAAAACCAGGCTGACAAGTGTATTTCCTGCGGCGCGTGCGTTGCCAAATGCCCGCAGCATATAGAAATCTTTACCGAACTGGCGGAAATTGACAAACTTCTGCACACAATCTAAACTGTTTTGGAAAGGGAGCTGTATTTTTGCGGCTCCCTTTTTTGAATAACAGGTTTTAAATGGGGAAACATTTGTAAAACAATGCTCAGAAGGGGTGATTCCTAATGTCAGAGCTGATGGAAGAATGTTATACTTTAGCGGATATTTTAAATGGGAGTGAAAACGAAAGGATAGAGCTGATTTTTGGGATACCTGTCCTGATGGCCCCGCCTGCTGCTGTCCATCAGGAAATTATTGCAGAACTTATCTTTCAATTAAAATTATTCCTGGACGGGAAAAAATGCAAGGTATTCCCCGCCCCATATGCCGTCCGTCTTTTTGAAGAAAAAAACGACTGTCCAGAAAATGTACACACTTTAGCTGAACCTGATATTACTGTTGTATGCGATCCTGACAAGATGGATGAAATCGGCTGCAAAGGCGCGCCGGATTTTATTATTGAGGTACTCTCCCCTTCCACCCGGAAACGCGACCTGTTTACTAAATACCATCTGTACCGATGTGCAGGAGTAAAGGAATACTGGGTTGTCGATCCAAAAGAAAAAAGCGTCCGAACCTTCCTTCTGGAAAACGGGAACTACCTGCCAAACGGCACCGGAAGCCCTGCCAATACATTAGAAGTATCCATATTAAAAGGCTGCATGATAGATTTGTCCAAAGTCTTTCGCTGAAACGCAGTTGACAAACGGAGCCGGAACCCCTATAATAAAAGAAACCGATGAGTAAGAATAGTACGCATAAACGGAAATCACAGAGAGCCGCGGCTGGTGGGAAGCGGTATGGAAATTTATGCGGAATGGCCTTATGAGGGCGGCCCGAACCAGAAAAGAAGTAGGAGCCGACGGAACCTCTAACCGTTAAGATGAGAGCATATGCTGGTATGTGAAAAAACACTCTCAGGGTGGCAAACAGAAGAATTGAACAGCTTCTGTCCCGGCGAACGGGGCGGAAGCTGTTTTTTCAGTATTTCACGCACAAACACCGGCAGTATTACCAAACAGGAAAGGATAAACAGACATGGAAAAGAAACGTATACTGACAGGAGACCGCACCACAGGAAAGCTGCATTTAGGGCATTATGTCGGAAGCCTTCAAAACCGCGTCAAGCTCCAGGATGAATATGAAACCTTTATCCTGCTGGCAGACATCCAGGCGTTGACGACCCATTTTGAAAACCCTGGGCTAATCAACGGAAGCATCTATGACGTGGCAATAGACAACCTGTCAATCGGCCTTGACCCGGAGAAGGTAAATATTATCCAGCAGTCCCAAATCCCATCTATTGCAGAATTAACCGTTTTTTATTCAATGCTGGTATCAGTCAATTCCCTTCGGCACAATCCCACCATTAAAACCGAAGCTAAAAACTATGGCTATGACGATATGACCTATGGCTTTCTGGGCTATCCGGTAAGCCAGGCCGCGGACATTACTTTCTGCAAAGCAAACCTGGTTCCGGTAGGTGACGACCAGCTCCCTCATATTGAAGTTGCCCGAAAAATCGTCCGGCGGTTCAATGACCTGTACCATGGGAACCTGGTAGAACCGGAAGCAATGCTCAGTTCCACCCCCAGGCTGATGGGGCTGGACGGCAACGCCAAAATGGGGAAAAGCCTTGGCAATGCTATCTACTTGTCCGACACCGCCGACACCGTAAACCAAAAGGTACGCGCAGCAGTGACAGACAAGAGCCGGATTTCAGTCAAAGACCCCGGCCACCCGGATATTTGCGTTGTCAGTAAATACCATCAGGTTTTCAACAACGGCGAATACGAAAATATCTGTGAAATGTGCAGGGGTTCAGCGATTGGGTGCGTAGCGTGCAAAAAGAAGCTGGCTGAAGCATTAAACAACCTTTTAGACCCCTTCCGTGAAAAGCGGGCCTATTATGAAGAACATAAAGATCTGGTGCGCGACCTGATTCATGCGGGAAGCGAAAAAGCAAATAAAATTGGAGCGGAAACGGTTCAGGAAGTCAAGGAAGCGATGAGCATCCATTTAGGCTAGTTCATTTGCATGGCAGGGAGTGGGCGCAGAATACAGGGAAAAAAGCACTGTTTTCTGCGCCTGTTTTTGTTGATAAAGGACAAAATCAGGAAAGGAGAAAAATTTTTTCCAAAAAGCTGACGTGTTTCCCATCTAAAAGCTGTTCCAATGTTTGAACGGATAAAAAGGAGCCCAGACCTTTGGAAAAAATCTGTTCGGACAGAAAAACGGCAAAGAGGAGGTGGAAACCATTGATATCCGAACATTTACCGCGGAAATAGAACAGTATAAATCGCTGGTATTCCAGGTCTGCAACTCCTTTGTACACAATTATTTTGACGCAGAAGATTTGACGCAGGAAACCTTTTTGGCTGCATACAGCAAGCTGGAAAGTTTCGACGGGCAGAATTTCAAGGCATGGATTACGACCATAGCGGCGAACAAATGCCGGAATTTTCTGGCTGACCCGCGCAGAAGGATGCAGATGGTTTCCGAAGATACATTAGGAGAACTGGAATCTCCTGATCCTACTCCAGAAGAACTGGTAATACATATGGATCAGAAAAGGCGGCTGTACGAACTGTGCAATAGTCTTAAAGAACCATACCGGGAGGTGGCGGCTGCATACTTCTGCCAAAACAAAAAGCTGTCAGAACTAGCAGCAGAAACAAAAACGCCGCTGCGGACGCTGGAAACGCGGCTGTACCGGGCAAAAAAGCTGCTCCGGGAAGCATGGAAGGAGGAAAACACCTGTGCAATGCAGCGAACTTGAACGATTTTTATCAGGAAACATGACCGTTGATGAACGGATTGCATTTGCAGACCATTTAGCGGGCTGTCCCCGCTGCTGTGCAGCGATGGCGGAGGCGTATGAAAATGCGGGAAATCCGCTGCTCTCTCCCCTACCGCCCCAGCCCAGCCCGCCCAGGGGTATCACCGAACGGATTACGCGGGAACTGTACCTGAAACGCCGCCGCGAATTCCGGGCGTATACCATTCAGGTTGTACTTTCCGCCTGTGCGGCCATTGTACTGGTTTTTGCGGGAGGCGGGAAGGCTATAGACTTTCGGGACATGGTGGAGGCCCGGTCAATTTCCTGGCAGGAATCCTGGAATTCCGGCTATAACAACAAATCCTTTGCCGATCTTTATACGGAGGTGCTTCAACGTTATGCTGACACGAAAAAATAAATGGCTGACCATGCTGTTTGGACTTTTGCCCGGAGCAGGCCATATGTTTATGGGCTTTATGCAGATGGGTGTTTCCTATATGCTTATATTTTTTGGCGGGATTACTGTCATCTTATTTCTTGACAACCTGTTCTATTTATTCGGCTGTTTGGGGTTTCTGATTCCCATTATCTGGTGTTACGCCTTTTTTGACTGTTTAAACCGGTGCTATGCCACTGATGAAGAATTTTGGAATATGAAAGACCATTTCCTTTTTTCAGACTTTGATATTCCTAAATTTCGTTTTGACTTCCGCCTTGGAAAATATGTCCGTCTATTTATTGGATGGATTTTAGTCGTAAGCGGAGGGATTTTCCTGTTCCGAAATTTTCTCGGACTGCTTGAAGACTGCGGGCTGATGAACTGGGACAACCCCGTTTACCGGTTCCTGCGCAACGTTTTGAACAGTGTTCCCCAATTTCTTACTGCTATGGTTATTATTTTGGTCGGCTTGCGCCTCATTTTCGGGAAACGGAAAGAACTGAAAGAATTAAAAGCTTTGATAGACCCCGCTATGGGGGGGGGAGCCGATTTCCAGGATCTTGAGGAGGTGGATCAA
Organism: uncultured Clostridia bacterium; assembly: GCA_948465665.1. Classification (GTDB taxonomy): domain Bacteria; phylum Bacillota; class Clostridia; order Oscillospirales; family Ruminococcaceae; genus UBA1405. The sequence goes on from CAOJXI010000005.1 coordinate 30,918, forward strand.
CATGAATAAAAAACGTCGGGTTGGTTCCCTGACTGCCGGCGTTGTTTTAGTCGCCTTCGGCGTGATGCTCCTGCTTCGCCCCTTCGTTGAAGCGCTGAATTATCAGGTTATCCTTTCCTGCTGGCCCGTTATTTTAATCCTTTTGGGTTTGGAAATGCTCTTTTGCCATTTTACTGCCGGTGAGGAAAAATTAAGGTATGATGCTGCTGCAATTTTCCTGGTGTTCATTATGACCGGGTTTGCATTGACTATAGGGACGGTCGAATTTGTTATGGAGCATTTTCCTGAGTTTGTCCATTTGTATTATTGATAAGCTAAGGGGCGGGAGAAAGCTAAGACGAGGATAAGCTAGGGCGGATTAAAAAGGTTTCGGGTCCAGGGGGCTTTCCTAAAAAGCC
>CAOJXI010000006.1 GCA_948465665.1 uncultured Clostridia bacterium
TGGCTTTAAGCCTGCTGGGGTATTTCGCGCCTGCGGGCGCGACCAGGGGGCTTTTGAGGAAAGCCCCCTGGTCCCGAAACCTTTTTAATCCGCCCTAGCTTGTACTCATCTCAGCTTATCCCCGCAAATATGCTCCCTCACCAACAAAAACCCGAAAGGCATAAACCTTTCGGGTTTCTATTACTCTTAAAACAGATTACTTATTTTCCGGCCCATGGTAAGCTTCCACCAAAATATCCTTCAATTCAGAAATCAATGGATACCTTGGATTAGAAGGAGTACACTGATCGGCATGGGCCTCATCCGCCACAGCGTCCAGGTTATCCATAAAGGTTTTCTCATCAATACCCTGGCTCTTGATAGAGCGTGGAACGTTCATAGAGTTCTGAAGGTCAATAATAGCCTTAATCAAACTCTGAACGCCTTCCTCCGTGGTAGAGCAGGGCAGCCCCAGCATTTCGGCGATCTCAGCATACCGCTTGTCAGCGATAAAGTGTTCATATTTGGGCCAGGTAGCAAATTTATTGGGTTTCTTCGCATTGTAAGCAATAACGTAAGGCAGTAAAATCGCGTTAGCGCGGCCATGGGGGATATGGTAAGCGGAGCCCAGCTTGTGGGCGAGGGAGTGGTTAATCCCCAGGAAAGCGTTGGTAAACGCCATACCAGCAATACAGGAAGCGTTGTGCATTTTCTCTCTTGCTTCGCGGTCGTTGCCGTTGTCGTAAGCGCGTTTGAGGTACTTGAATACCAGCCGGATGGCGTGCAGTGCCAGACCGTCGGTGTAATCGGAAGCCAAAACAGAAACATAAGCTTCAATGGCATGGGTCAAAACGTCCATACCAGTATCCGCCGTAACTGACTTAGGAACGGACATAACGAATTGCGGGTCTACAATGGCAACGTCAGGGGTAAGCTCATAGTCAGCGAGAGGGTATTTAATGTTGGCTTTCTTATCGGTAATAACAGCGAAGGAAGTAACCTCAGACCCTGTACCGGAAGTAGTGGGAACGCAGACCAGTTTCGCCTTGTTGCCCAGTTCCGGGAAATGGTAGGCGCGTTTGCGGATATCAAAGAATTTTTGTTTCATGCCGGTAAAGGAAATGTCCGGGTGTTCATAGAACATCCACATACCCTTTGCCGCATCCATCGCGGAACCGCCGCCCAAAGCGATAATGACATCCGGCTGGAAGTGGTTCATTGCTTCCACGCCCCGCATGATGGTGTCAACAGAGGGATCGGGTTCCACGTCGTCGAAAATTTCTGCATGGCAGTATTCCGGCCGCCTCCGCAGATAGTGGAGGATTTTATCAACATTGCCCAGTTTCACCATGGTTTTATCAGTTACGATAAAGGCCCGGCTGATGTTAGGCATTTTCTCAAGATATTGGATGGAATTATATTCAAAGTAAATCTTAGGCGGAATCTTAAACCATTGCATGTTGACTCTCCTCTTGGCAATGCGCTTGATGTTGACAAGGTTTTGTGCGGAGACATTGGAGGTCGTGGAGTTTTTGCCGAAGGAGCCGCAGCCCAAGGTCAAGGATGGGGTGTTTTCATTGTAAATGTCGCCAATGCCTCCCTGGGAGGAAGGAGAATTGACAATGATACGCCCAACTTCCATTCTCTCCCCATACTCGGAAATCACATCAGGATCCCCTGCATGGATCGTGGCAGAATGTCCTAAACCGCCGTTGTGCAGCATCTTGGAAGCCATTTCAAAGCCTTCCTCTTTGCCGTCAACAACAATATAAGCTAGGATGGGGGAAAGTTTTTCTTTGGAGAGGTAGTATTCCGGGCCTACGTCCGGGATTCTTCCAATCAGGATTTTTGTGCCCTTTGGAACGGAAAAACCAGCTTGTTCCGCAATCCAGGCAGCAGGCTTGCCGACAATATCCGCATTGAGGGAGTGTCCCTTTGCCTCCGGGAAGGCATAGCCAACCAGCTTTTCTTCTTCCTGGCCGGATACAAAATAACAGCCGTTATCCTTCATGATGGCTTCAAAAGCCGGGGCGATTTCTTTATCTACAATAACCGCCTGTTCGGAAGCGCAGATCATGCCGTTGTCAAAGGTTTTAGACAGCATCAGGTCATTGCAGGCTTGCTCCAGATTGGCGGATTTATGAATATAGCAGGGTACATTGCCAGGGCCGACGCCCAGGGCAGGCTTTCCGGTGGAATATGCGGCGCGTACCATTCCTGCCCCGCCGGTAGCTAGAACCAGGGCAACGTCAGGATGGTTCATCAGCGCATTGGTAGCGGCAAGGGAAGGAACCTCAATCCACTGGACACAGTTTTCAGGAGCGCCGGCAGAAATCGCCGCATCACGGACAATCCTCGCCGCTTCCGCAGAACATTTCTGTGCGCTGGGATGGAAGCCGAAAATAATCGGGCATCTTGCTTTGGCTGCAATCATGGCCTTGAACATGGTTGTAGAAGTTGGATTGGTCACAGGGGTTACACCTGCTACGATTCCCACAGGCTCCGCTATCTGTACAATCCCGGACAGAACATCGTCGTCAATTACGCCGACGGTTTTCTGGTCTTTGATATCATGCCAGATGTATTCGGTAGCAAACAGGTTTTTAATGATTTTATCTTCATAGACCCCGCGCCCGGTTTCCTCTACTGCCATTTTTGCAAGCTGGGTGTGGTTGTCCAGCCCTGCCAGCGCCATGGCGTGGGCAATCAGGTCTATTTGTTCCTGGTCCATTTGTAAATATTGCTGAAGGGCATCCTGCGCTTTTGCTGCCAACCCGTTAATCATTTCGTTTACATCAACGGCTGGGGCGGCGCTGGAAGTTTCGTTTTTTTCAGACATGATTACAGCCTCCTTGTTTTATCTTTTGGATTTTCCTGATAATTATTAAAACAGATTGTTATTTTTTTGTCAATGTCTTTGATGCCAATGTTAATTACGTTAAAAGCTATTTTTTTGTAGGTTTTGACCATGGGATTCTGGAAGTTATTTTTTGTATCATTTTATTGGATTATTAGTATGGTTTTTTCTAATTTGGGTATAAAACACCTCCTGCCTGCAATGCCAGGAGGTGTTCCAGCTTAACCGGGTTTATACGATGAATCGGAAACAGTAAAAAAAGAATTGTTTTCCCATCGGTAAACAGTTTCTTTAATCCTTCCAAGTCCAGTATCATAATAAGGAATAACCAGTTCCCCGTCCCTGATTTCCAGTTTTATGGAAAAACTCTCCGCCTTAGTTGTATCCGCAAACGCCATAAACGCTTTATGCCCATCGGAAAACGTCAAGTCATAAATGTTTCCATTGGGATCAAGGCTGTACATTCGGTACAGCATATTTGTACTGCCAACGCTTCGCTGCCCCAAGGTAAAATCCGGGTTTCCGTCCCCGTTATAATCCTGAAATTCCAGGGTAAAGGTCTGGTTAAAGTTTAACTCTGCCCCATCGTCAAAGGAAACCACCTCTATACAAAGGGTATTAGACGGATAAGCTGATTCAGCAGCGCGAAACTGGTAATCCCCCTGAAAATTGGATGTATATAGTGATTCGCCGGGGGATGCCTGGAAATATGTTCCTTTTGTCATCTCCAAATAGACAGCAGCATCTTTCCCATTAGCCAGCTGGGCATAGCCTTCCGCTAAAATAACCGGTGACTGGACAGTAATTTCTGTATGCCCATAATGCCCGCAGCTTGTTAAAGCCAGCGTGGAACCAAAAAGGCAAAAGCCAACAGCCCGCAGTCTGCGCAAGTTCATGCTGTCTCCTCCAAAAGTGTGACAGGTATATCTCCTAAACTATGTCAAAACTTCATCTATTATAAACAGGATTACTGTATTTTGTCAATTGATTGGCGGATTTGGCACACCAAAGTTATTTCGCTTTTTCAGGCTTTGTCTATTTCTTAGTATATCACATTATTCCCTTGAAATTTGTCCCGTATTGGTATAGTTCCCCCTCATTAAACATTTGTTCACAATAATTTTACCTAATTTAATGTCTTTTTGCTCAACTTTCATTGCTGTAGTTTAAAAGTTATGATATAATCTAACTAATATATCCGAAAAACGGCCTAAAATGCCAATTAAAAGGAAGCGATAATTATGAGACAAATCACGGAACAATACGTCACCTCTATCGCGCCAAATCCAGCGGCGGTCAAAAACGCCCGAAAAATTTCAAGTTCAGGCAGCTTTGTCCGTCTATGCGCATCTTCAGACGACACTTTCTATATGGGGGAATGTAAAGGAAGCGGAGCCTCCAATTACATAACCTCAGCAGACTTTGCAGACGCATCAAAACCCGTCTACCGTTGCAGCTGTCCCAGCCGCCAGTTCCCCTGTAAACACAGCCTGGCGCTTTTATTTGAAATGGCGGCAGGAAAAAAATTTACCCCATGTGAAATTCCAGAGGACATTCTGCAAAAGCGCAAAAAGCTGGAAGCTAAAGCAGAAAAGGCCCAATCCCAGTCAGAGGAAGACAAAGCCGCTCCAAAAGCGCCGCCCAAAGTCAACAAGGCAGCCCGAACCAAAAAATTGAAAAAACAGTTGGAAGGTTTGGACATGACTCAGGAGCTTGTCAACAGCCTGTTAAATTCCGGCCTTGGCGCAATGGGTGGGAATTCAGTCAAAGCATACCGCGACCTGGCAAAGCAGTTAGGCGATTACTACCTTCCCGGCCCCCAAGCATATATAAATGAGCTGGTTCTGGAAATGGAAGCCTTCCGGGAGGATTCCAATACTATTCATTATACAAAGGCAGCAGGTATCTTGTCCCGTCTGCGGGCGCTCCTTACAAAATCCCGTGATTACCTGAACGGGAAACTGGAGTCCGGCGATGTAGGCGACGATGACAGCGCCCTTTATGAAGCCCTTGGCGGTGTGTGGAAGCTTGACCAGCTCCAGGCACTTGGTTTAAAAAAAGAAAATGCCCAAATGGTACAGCTTGCTTTTAATGTAATCTTTGACGAGGCACGTAAGGAATATATTGATATTGGCTGGTGGGCAGACCTGGAAACCGGCGAAATTTCCACTACTTATAATTACCGCCCCCTGAAAGCGGTAAAGTATGTCAAACAGGATGATACTATTTTTGAACTGGCAAAGATCCCCATGCTGACCTATTATCCTGGCGGCTCCAATCGGCGGATAAGGTGGGAGGCAGCAGAATTTATCCCCATTACGCCGGAACATCTTGCACAGCTTCGTTCCAAAGCTGCCCCGGAACTGGCGGGGGCTGTCAAAGCCGCAAAAAACGAAATTAAAAACGCTTTATCCCCTGACAAAGTAGTCAGCCTGATTCAATTCCGCCGTATCGGGAAAACTGAAGGGGGCTATGTCCTGGAAGACAACGCCGGGCATACGATTCTTTTAGACGATATGCCCGACGGGGAACATACCACCCTGCGCCTGCCTATGCTGCCCAGCCAGGAAATCCTGGAAAACCAGGTGCTTTTAGGGGCGTTTTATTATGACCGTCCCCGGCAGAGGATTTGTTTGCAGCCATACAGCATTGTCACTGAAAAAAACGTTGTGCGTCTGATGTATTAAAAGGGGGTTTTGTTGATGAACTTGCAGCCGCTTTATGAATTGCGGGAACGCCTGGAATCCAGCATGATCGCGGGTGTATCCCTGCTCTCTGACGATTTCCGCCTGGCGCGGGCAGTTGAACAAATGGCACCCCTGGCGGGAGCTTCTCCGGTATTCAAGCGCATTTACGATACTTCCCAATCCGCCCTTGCCCCTAACTGTCCTGACCGCTGCGGCGCAGTTTTAGATGCGTACTCCCTGGCGGACGCAGTACTTTGCACACAGGGAATCGTAGAAACAGAGGGCGAAATATCCAACCTTCCGCTGGCAGAGGGGAAAAGGGTTCTCTCCAATGCGCCGTACAGCGCCCTTGCCCCCCTTCTGGAAGCCCTTACCACTACCGGGAGCGGGCATTATTCCACAGTTGTGGATATGCACAAGAACCAGCCGGAACTGTTCCAGGACTACCGCCTGAAAGATGCGCTGATAAAAGGTCTTGGAGCGGGTTACAGCGAACTTGCAGATCAGGTTGAAACCTGGCTCTGTGAGGAAGGCGAAGATATTATCCCCATGCTGAAACGGGACTTAGACCCCAAAGGCAAAAAGGAAATGGTTCGCCGGATTCACATTATTGAATCCCTCCGCAAAGAAAAAGACAACGATTATTATATTTCCCTTTTGGATACTGCTGAAAAGGATGTGCGCGAAGCCGTTATCCTTGCCCTGCGGCACGACCAGGGGAATGTCCAGAAACTGCTGGATTTGGCGAAAGCCGAAAAAGGGAACTGCAAAAAAGCCGCCCAGGCTGCCCTCACTTATATGGATGCTCCCGAAGCCATAGAATACTGGGAAAAATCTATGAAGAAAAAGCCGGGGACTGCTGCGCCGTTTTTAGCTTTTACCAAATCCGACGTAATGGCTGACATGGTTGCCGCTGCCCTGGAAGAAATGACCGACCGCCTGCTGGAAAACGTCAAAGAGGAAAAGGAAACTTCTGAAACAGATGTCAATACCTTTGACACTTTAATGAAATCCCTAAGCGGCAAATCTTCCCCTGCCATTATCCAATGGTACCGCAGGGTTTCCCAAAGGGCTTTGGCAAACTCCCTGGACAAACTTGCCAATTCTAAAAAGGCACAAATAAAATTTTCCGCGTCTTCCAACAGCGGTTTTTACAGTACATACCACTATATGAGTGAACTCCCCTTTACGCAGGTAATCCCAAACGTGCTGACAAATGCAATCCTCAGTTCCCCGGTACAGCCTTTGCTGGGCTTGGCTGGCGAGCTGTTTGCATCGGTGGGCGTGGAGTATTTTAAGCCTGCCATTGTCGCCGCTTTCCTCTCCCGTCCATCCAGCGAGGTTTATGAGGAATTCGCGCCCTATATTGAGGATAAGAAAAAAATATATTATGATTCCTGTTTAAACACCTTCTACCATGGGATATTGGGGATCCTCTCCTTTGACGAAATTTCCCACCGCCATGAGATTGGCATTACCGTCCAAGACCCGCTCCGTTACCGTGAAAGAGGCGTGAGCTTCCACCAGCCCCTCTTTGAACCTCTGGACGTAAAATGGTACCAGCTTTTTGCCTCCGGGATATTCGACAGGGTTAAAAACTGGGGCCCATACAACCTTACTAGGACGATTAACCCCAAGGACGGCCGCGCCCGCGAGATTATGGGGGAATATTTCTATCGAAAAGCACTGGATCCCTCCACAGACCCCAGGTCTCTTTTCTATTGCCTGAAGCAGTGCGGATGGGTTGGGGAGAAATGCAGCGGGGTGGTGGTTGCCGCCGCTAAAAAGAACTCTAACGGCACCTTTTGGAATTTCTGGAACCTGGTCAGCAACGCCCCCATAACCGACGCGCAGAAAGCCGTTGAACTGGAACAGGTTGCAGAGCTGGTAAGGAAACATAAAGTCAACATAAAAAACTGGGATGAGAAAAGGATTTTGGATTGGTGTGCAGAACTAAGGGCAGGCAAATAAGGGTGTATAAGCGATGAAAATAAATTTACAGCCCCTTTACGAACTTCGGGAACGCCTGGAATCCAGCATGGTTGCAGGCTTATCCCTGCTTCCCGATGATTTCCGCCTTGTACGGGCAGTGGAGCAGATGGAACCCCTTGCCGGGGCCTCCCCGGTGTTTAAGCGCATTTATGATACAGTGAAATCCGCCCTTGCCCCGGACTGTGCCGATAAATGCGGCGCAGTGCTGGACGCTTATTCCCTGGCAGATGCAGTTCTCTGTACACAGGGAACCGCAGAAACAGAGGGTGAAATTTCCAATATCCCGCTGGCAGAGGGGAAAGGGGTTCTTTCCAATGCCCCATACAGTACCCTTGCCCCCTTGCTGGAAGCCCTTACCACGACTGGAAGCGGGCATTATTCCACGGTTGTGGATATGCACGGGGAACACCCGGAGCTGTTCCAGGACTACCGCCTGAAGGATGCCCTCGTCAAAGGGTTAGGCGCAGGTTACAGCGAGCTTGCCGATCAAATTGAAAAATGGCTCTGCGAAGAAGGCGAAGATATTATCCCTATGCTGAAACGGGATTTAAACCCTAGGGGCAAAAAAGAAATGGTAAGGCGGGTTCATATTATTGAATCCGTCCTCAAGGAAAAGGGCAACGATTATTATATCTCCCTGCTGGATGCCGCGGAAAAGGAAGTCCGGGAAGCTGTTATCCTTGCCCTGCGCCATGACCAGGGCAATTCCCGGCTCCTGCTGGATTTAACTAAGGCGGAAAAGGGAAACTGCAAAAAGGCTGCCCAATCTGCCCTGTCCTATATGGATTCCCCTGAAGCCCTCGACTACTGGCGGAAATCCATGAAGAAAAAACCAGGCACGGCTGTCCAATTCCTTGCCTTTTCTGCCTCTAACGAAATTTCTGACATGGTTGCCGCCGCCCTGGAAGAAATGACCGATCTCATGCTTGGAACGATAAAGGAAAACCTGCTGGTTTCTTACGATGATATTGCTGCCTTTAACAGCCTGTTGTCCTCTCTCACCGGGAAATCTTCCCCTGCCCTTTGCAGTTGGTTCCGCAGGGCCGCCCAAAAGCCGGTTTCCTACGCACTGGACAAGCTGCGCAATTACAGGGAAGGTGCCGTTACATTTTCGGCTGGGTGCAGCAATACCTATTTCAGTACCTATTATGGGGGTTCAGCCCTTCCGTTTTCCCAAACCCTGCCGAATGTTTTGACAAACGCCATTATCTGCTGCCCGGATCAGAAGTTATTTGACTTGGCGGATGAGCTTTTTGAATCCGTTGGCATTGACTATTTTAAACCAGCGGTAATTGCTGCGTTCCTCTCCAAGCCGTCCAAGGAGGTTTATAAACGTTTTGTACCCTACCTTGAAAATAAAAAGTACTTTGATGTCTGCCTGACTGTTTTTCACAACCAGGTTTTGAATTATATGTCCTTTAATGAAACGTCCCGTAAATATGAGTTTTATGCCTGTATCCAAGACCCGCTCCGCTATCATGACAGGGGCGTTCCTTACTGTCAGGAACTCTTTGAACCCCTCTGCTTGGATTGGTTCCAACTGTTCGCCTCCGGGCTGTTCAACAGGATCAACAGATGGGGCCCCTACCAGTTTACCAGGCTGATAGATGAAAAGGATTCCCGCTCCTGCTATATTATGGGCAAATTCTTCTATGAGATTGCCCTTGACCGATCATCTGATTCAAGGCAGTTTTTCTTTGCCCTGAAAAAATGCGGGTGGGTAGGCGAAAAGTGCAAAGGTCTGATTGTTGCCGCCGCAAAGAAAAACTATATCAGGAGCTACCATCCGTTCCTCACCTTTGTAACCAGCGCCCCTATGACCGACGAACAGAAAGCCGATGAACTGGAGCAGGTTGCAGAGCTGGTTGTCAAACGTAAAATTAACATCAACGGCCTGGACGAGCAGAGGATTAAGAACTGGTGCAAAGAACTGCGGGCCGGCAGGCAGGTGAAATAAAGATGAATTTACAGCCCCTTTATGAACTTCGGGAGCGCCTGGAATCCAGCATGATTGCAGGCGTGTCCCTGCTTTCCGATGATTTCCGCCTTGGGCGGGCGGTGGAACAGGTGGAACCCCTTGCCGGGGCCTCCCCGGTGTTTAAGCGCATTTATTATACGGCAAAATCCGCCCTTGCCCCGGACTGTGCCGATAAATGCGGCGCAGTGCTGGACACTTATTCCCTGGTGGATGCAGTCCTCTGCACACAGGGGGCCACAGAAGCAGGAGGCGAAATTTCCAATATCCCCCTGGCAGAAGGAAAGCAGGTTATTTCCAATGCCCCATACAGTACCCTTGCCCCCTTGCTGGAAGCCCTTACCACCAGCGGGAGCGGGCATTATTCCACCGTTGTGGAAATGCACAGGGATCACCCGGAGCTGTTCCAGGATTACCGCCTGAAAGATGCCCTCATCAAAGGATTGGGCGCAGGCTTCAGCGAGCTTGCCGATCAGATTGAAAAATGGCTCTGCGAGGAAGGCGAAGATATTATCCCTATACTGAAGCGTGATTTAAACCCCAAGGGCAAAAAAGAGATGGTGCGGCGTGTCCGCATTATTGAATCCCTGCGCAAAGAAAAAGACAACGATTATTATATTTCCCTGCTGGACACCGCCGAAAAGGAAGTCCGGGAAACCGCAATCTACGCCCTGCGCCATGACAAAGGAAATGTCCAGCTCCTTTTGGACTTAATCAAAGGGGAAAAGGGCAACTGCAAAAAGGCCGCCCAATCCGCGCTAATCAGCATGGACGGCCCCGAAGCCCTGGAATACTGGAAGTCCGCCATGGGGAAAAAGCCCGGCGCGACCGCCCCGTTCCTTGCCCTTTCCCATTCTGACGGCATGGCAGACCTGCTCGCCGCCGCCCTGGAAAAAATGACAGGCCGGCTTTTGGCATACGCCAGCGATCAGAAGCCTGTACCCAACGCGGACATTACGGCAATGAACAGCCTTCTGGAGAGTGTCGCCGGAAAATCCTCACCGGCCATATGCTCCTGGTACCGCCTGGCTGCCCATAAGTCTGTCTCTGACGCAATGGATGCCCTCTTGGATGACCAGAATAAACCTGTCCGGTTTTATGCTTACGGCGGCTGCGGTGGGGGACTCTATTCCGAGGACCGCCGCGACAACCTTACCTTCAGACGGTTAATCCTCAATATTTTGACCCATTCGATGCTCTGCTTCCCTGACAGTCGGCTGTTTTCCCTGGCGGATGAGCTGTTTGAAGCCGCGGGTACTGAATATTTGAAACCGGCATTGGTCAGCGCGCTGTTTGCACAGCCTGCCCCAGAAGTTTATGACCGGTTCGCCCCATATTTTGAGGATAAGAAAAAGGAAGACCACAGCTTTTGCGTAAAGGCTTTAGAGAGTGTTATGCAATATCTCTGGTTTAACACCAGAACAGGGAAATATGAACTGAGAGCCGCCCATCCTGACCCTTTATACAGCCGCGACAGAACGATCACTCATGCCAATCCTATTTATGAACCCCTTGACCATAGATGGTTCCGGCTTTTGATCTCTGATAAGCTGAATACTACTCCATCCCCCTACTCCCTTGGCACGCTGATTAATCCCAATGACCCCGTAGTCTGTGATATCTTGGGAGAGTATTTCTACCAGCGGGCGCTTGACCCGATGGTTGACTCCAGAATGGTATTCTCCCAGATGAAAACCTGCGGCTGGGTTGGGGAGAAGTGCAAAGGGGTTATTGTGGAGGGGATAAAGAAGCCCTATAACCGCAACTTCTGGAATTTCCAGCGGCTGGTTACAGACGCGCCTTTGACCTATTCCCAAAAAGCTGACGAGGTGGAGGAAGTCCGCCGGATGGTTCGCAGGCATGAGGTCAACATCAAAAGCTGGGATGACCAGACGGTACAGGATTTATGCGCCCGGCTGCGGGAAGACGCGAAAAGCGAAGGACAGGAGCGTCAGACATGAATTTACAGCCCCTTTACGAACTGCGGGAGCGCCTGGAATCCAGTATGATTGCAGGCGTGTCCTTGATTGGAGATGATTTCCGCCTTGCGCGGGCGGTGGAGCAGATGGAACCCCTTGCCGGGGTTTCCCCGGTGTTCCGGCTGGTTTATTGTTTTGCCAAAGCTGCCCTTGCCCCGGACTGCGCCGATAAGTGCGGCGCGGTGCTGGACGCTTATTCCCTGGCGGATGCGGTTCTCTGTACCCAAGGCGTTGTAGAGGCAGAGGGGGAGATAGAGGAGATTAATCTGCCAAAAACCAGCTCATTCCACTCCAACGCCCCTTACAGCGTCATTGCCCCTTTTCTGCGTCTGCTGGATTCCAACGGAAACGGGGATCGCTCCAAGGTCGTGGAAACACGCCAGAACCATCCTGAACTTTTCCGGGACTACCGGCTTCAGGATATCTTCATTAAGGGGCTGGGGACAGCTTACGGGCTGGCAGACAGCATGGAAATCTGGCTCCGCGAGGAAGGGGATGATGTTGTCCCTCTCCTGAAACGGGATTTAGATCCCAAAGGCAAAAAGGATATGGCGAGACGGGTTAAAATCATGGAATCCATCCGCGGGGCAAAAGAAAACAGCTACTATATTTCTTTGCTGGACACTGCCGAGAAGGAAGTCCGGGAGGCGGCAATTTACGCCCTGCGCCATGACGTGGAAAATGTCCCGCTCCTGCTGGATTTAACGAAGGCGGAAAAGGTCGGCTGCAAAAAGGCAGCCCAGGCCGCCCTCAGCTTCATGGAGACGCCTGAATCCCTGGACTACTGGAAAACCGCCGTAAAGAAAAAGCCTGGCACAGTTACACAGTTTCTTTCCTTCTCCAAATCCGAAAAAATATCGGACATACTCGCCGAAGCCCTGGAAACCATGACGGAGCGGATGCTGTCCGCCGCCAAAGAGGAAAAAGAAGTTTCCAAGTCAGACATAGACGCCTTTGACGCGCTTTTGCAGATGCTCAAGGGCAAATCCTCCCCCGCCCTCTGCCAATGGTACCGCAGAGCCGCCCAAAAACCCGTTTCAACCTATCTGGATGGCCTTATTGCCACAGGGCATACGCCTGTCCGGTTCTTCTGCCCTTATGACACAAGGCTTTATCTGAACCAAAACATACGCAGGCAGGATGTACGCAAGCACTGGGGGATGGCGTGGGGAATGGCATTTACCCGCTGCCTTGCGGAACAGTTGGCAAGTTTTATTTTCTTTTCCCCGGATGAACCCCTGCTGGAACTGGCGCGGGAGCTTTTTGAGGATGTGGGAGAAGATTTTTTTAAGCCTGCGTTTGTTTCTGCCCTTCTCACGCAGCCCGCCAAAGAGGTTTATGATAAGTTTTCCTCTTATGTCACTGATCCTGAGCGGGAAGGAAGTGCGTCCTGCCGGCTTGCACTTGTCCAGGTGCTTCAGGATATGCACTTTAATGATGGTGAGAAAAATTACATTCTCAGCGTCTATTTCCCGGACGACCTGCATAAAGAATCCCACAGCGTGGGCAGGGAATTAAAGGAGACTTTGGATCACAGGTGGTTTGAACCGTTTATTTCCGGGATACTGGGCAAGGAAACCGAGTCTATCCTTAAATGCCTGGTTAATCCCAAAGATCCCTTTGTATGTGATGTACTGGGAGGATATTTCTACCGGCAGGTGATGGAATCTTCCTCTGTCACCCACGACATGGTTCAGGCGCTGAAACGGTGCGGATGGGTTGGGGAGAAATTCGGGAAATTCCTGGTTGACGCTGTGAAAAACAACCTTTTCGCCAACACAAACGCCTTTTGGACGTTATACTCTATGATATACACTGCTCCTATGACCGATTACCAAAAAGCCGATACAGCAGAAAAAATAATAGGGCTGGTAGACAGCGGTCAAGTGAAAATTAATGCCTGGCACAACCTGAAAATGATTCAATGGTGCAGGGAACTGCGGAAAAAGGATACCTGATATTTTAATTTGAAACCCATGCCTATTTTATAAAACAAAATTAAGGAGACGATTCAGAAATGGCAGCAAAAACAGAAACCAAAGTCCAACGGCTCCCGGCGGAGCAGCTTTTCCAGAAGGAAATCGACGCATTGATTGCAGCGGAAAAAGACCCCATCCCAACAGGCTGGAAAATGTCTCCCCGCTCGGTATTGACCTATATCACTGGCGGAAAGGTTGGCAGGACGGTTATTACTCCGAAATACATCGGGCATAAACGTCTGGTAGAAATCGCTATTTCTACTCTGGTAACTGACCGTGCTTTATTGCTGATCGGGGAACCCGGAACAGCGAAATCCTGGCTGTCAGAACATTTGACAGCAGCCATCAATGGTGATTCCACAAAAGTTATCCAGGGCACTGCCGGAACAACTGAGGAACAAATCCGGTATTCCTGGAACTACGCCATGCTGATTTCCAAGGGCCCCTCCTTGGATGCCATGCTGAAAAGCCCCATCTATCGGGCAATGGAAACAGGAAGCATTGCCCGTATGGAAGAAATTTCCCGTTGCGCATCCGAAGTACAGGACGCATTAATTTCCATCCTGTCTGAAAAAAGGATTTCTGTCCCGGAATTGGGGATCGAGGTTCCAGCACAGAAAGGGTTTTCTGTCATTGCAACCGCCAATACCAGGGATAAAGGCGTAAACGAAATGTCCGCCGCATTAAAGCGCCGCTTTAATATTGTAGTGCTTCCCGCTCCGGCAGATTTGGATTCAGAGATGGAAATTGTCCAAACCCGCGTTGCCCAGCTATCGGAGAGCTTGGATTTAAATGCACAGCTCCCGCCGCAGGAAGTTGTGGAAAAGGTCTGCACTATTTTCCGGGAGCTGCGTTCCGGCGTAACCCTGGACGGCAAACAGAAACTGAAACCAACCAGCGGCGTTCTCTCTACTGCCGAGGCGATTTCCCTGCTTGCCAACTCCATGGCCCTGGCTGGGAGCTTTGGGGATGGAACCATTACCGATTATGATTTGGCTGCTGGGTTGCAAGGCGCTGTTGTCAAGGATGAAGACAAGGACAATGTAGCCTGGAAAGAATATCTGGAAAACATTATGAAAAAACGCGGTTCCCGCTGGTTGGGACTGTATCAGGAGTGTAAGGAGCTGAACCGTTGATGAACAGCATCGTCAGCCAAAGCGTTCCGACGGTGTTTGGGATACGCCATCTTTCCCCGGCAGGGGCATGGAATCTTATAAACCTGCTGGATGCGAAAAAGCCCCGTCTGGTGCTGGTGGAAGGCCCCAGCGACCTGACAGACCAAATGTCACATATTGTCCGGCGGGAGACAAAGCCTCCCATTGCCATTATGGCATATACCCAAAAGCTGCCGATACGCACTATTTTATATCCCATGGCGGAATATTCCCCGGAATACCAGGCTATCCGGTGGGCATTTGAACATAAACGGGAATGTCGTTTTATTGACCTTCCCTCCGGGGTGTTCCTGGCGATTGCCGAGTCCCGGCAGCAGATCGACCAGGAAGGGGAAGAAAATTCCATCAATGTTTACCAGCGCCTAGATGAACTGTCCGGCGAGGATGGCCACGAAACCTTTTGGGAGCGCACCATTGAGCATACCTGCATCCCGGAAGCCTATTTGCAGGGTGCGCGGGAATTTGGGAAACAGCTCCGGGAACTGACCCAGGGCCGGGAAAGCGACTGGGCGGAAAACCTGGTTCGGGAAGCCTATATGAAACGCCAGATTGCCGACGCGGTTAAGGAAGGGTACGCGCCGGAGGAAATCTTTGTGATTACCGGTTCTTACCATGTACAGGGGCTTTTAAGCGATTCTCCTGCCATGACCGACGAGGAAATAAAATCCCTTCCCTGCCTGGAAGCCGAAAAAACCCTGATGCCATATTCCTATTACCGGCTTTCCTCCCGTTCCGGCTATGGGGCAGGCAACCGCGCCCCGGCTTATTATGAACTGTTGTGGCAGGGGTTAAGCCGGCAAAAACCTTCCCATACAACATATAGTTACTTGTCCCGTATTGCCGCCTACCAGCGCGCCAATGGAAACATGGTTTCCTCGGCAGAAGTCATAGAGGCCGTCCGCCTAGCGGGAGCACTGGCAGAACTGCATGGTTATCCAACCCCTTCCCTGCGTGATTTGCGGGATGCGGCGACTACTTGCATGGGGCATGGAAATTTTGGGGAGATTTCCCAGGCCGTGGCGGATACTGAAATTGGAACCCGCATTGGGGCGCTGCCCGATGGGGTGAGCCGGACTTCTATCCAGTCCGACTTTTACCGCCTTCTTACAGATTTAAAGCTGGATCGCTTCCGTTCTGTCACCGCCCAGGATTTACAGCTTGACCTGCGGGAAAAGCTGACGGTGAAATCGGAAAAATCCGCTTTCCTGGATTTGCAGAGGTCTTTTTTCCTCCATCGCCTGCGGGTTTTGGGGATTTCCTTTGTCCGCCAAACCCAGACCAGCCAGGATCAGGCTACCTGGAAAGAAAACTGGGTGCTTTGCTGGACGCCTGAAGCTGAAATTGAAATTGTAGAGGCTGCCCTGAAGGGGGATACTGTTGCATCCGCTGCTTCCTTCCAGATGAAAGAGGATGTGGAAACAGGCGGGAACATTGCTGCCATTGCCGCAGTAATAGAAGATGCTTTCTGCTGCGGTATGCCGGAATCGGTTGCATATGCTACCTCTGCCCTGCAAAAAATGGCGGCTGATGCTGCCAACATCAACGAAATCGCGGAAACAGCTTTCCGGCTGTCTACGGTACTGCGGTATGGGAACATCCGCAAACTGGACAGCACGCCTTTGCTGCCAATTTTAGACCAGCTTTTCCTTCGCGCCTGCCTGCTGCTGCCGTCTAGCTGCCTGTGCGACGATGCAGCCGCTGCAATTATTGTAAAGGGAATTGACAGTCTCAACCAGGTTTCCATTGACCAGGAGCAGCTCGACCAGGAAAGATGGCTTTCTACCCTGAACCAGATTGCAGGGCGGGACGACCTCAATACCAAGCTGTCGGGCTTTGCTGCCGCGATCCTGCTGGAACGGGGCTGTATCTCCAATGAACAGCTTTCCACAGAAGTGGAACGCAGGCTTTCCAAAGGGGTTCCTGCCGAATTGGGCGCCAACTGGTTTTCCGGGCTGTCTATGAAAAACCGCTATGCACTGATTGCCCGCATGAGCTTATGGGAAAGCCTGGACAAGTATCTGGAAACTCTGGATGACGAGGAATTCAAGCGTGCCCTGGTATTCCTGCGCAGGGCTTTTGCAGACTTCTCGCCCAAGGAAAAAAGCGATATTGCAGAAAACCTTGGGGAGCTGTGGCAGGTAAACGTACAGCAGGCAAGCGAAATGCTGTACGCCCCGCTGAACAAGGATGAGAAAAAACTGCTGGAAGAGCTGGATGACTTTGACTTTGGTTCTTGAGAAAGGAGGGCTGCCGATATGGAACATGAAGAACAAATGAAGCGTTGGCGGCTGATTCTCGGCGAGGACAGCGAAAAGCGTTTTTCTGACATGAACGGGGGCAATCCTCTTTCGCTTACCGAGGAACAGGCATTGATGGACAGCGCCCTTGCGGCAATTTATAACCGCGCTGACCAGGGCGGGTTTGGAGACGGGGGCAGCCGGGGAGCTGGCCGCGGCCCCTCCAACCCCCAAATTACCCGCTGGCTGGGGGATGTGCGGACACTCTTTGACAAAGATCTTGTAACAATTGTACAAGGGGACGCTATGGAGCGGTGCGGTTTAAAACAACTTCTCTTTGAACCGGAGCTTTTGGAAAACCTGGAGCCTGACGTTAGCCTGGCCTCCACAATCTTAATGCTGAAAGACCAGATTCCCAAACGTTCCAAGGAAAGCGTCCGCACATTTATCCAAAAAATTGTTGAGGAAATCAATAAACTGCTGGAAAACGACATCCGGCGGGCTGTGACTGCTGCCATCAACCGGCGGCAGCACTCCCCAATCCCTTCTGCCGCTGCCTTGGATTTTAAATATACCATCCGCCGAAACCTCAAAAACTTTAACCCCGATTTAGGGACAATTGTCCCGGAGCATTTCTACTTCTTTGACCGCACTACCACGACTGCCGCCAACAAATGGACGGTTATTCTGGACGTTGACCAAAGCGGCTCCATGGGGGAATCCGTTATCTACTCATCCATTATGAGCTGTATTCTGGCAAGCATGGCTTCCCTGAAAACCCGGATTGTTGCCTTTGACACCAACATTGTTGACCTGACGGAAAAAAGCGACGATCCAGTTGACCTGCTGTTTGGGTTCCAGCTTGGGGGCGGCACTGACATTGACAAATCTGTCGCATACTGCCAGCAGTTTGTCGAAAATCCTTCCAAAACGCTGTTTTTCCTGATTACCGATTTAGACGAAGGCGGAAACAGGGCAGCGCTTTTGAGAAGGTTAGGAGAATTAAAAGATTCTGGAGTAACAGTTGTCTGCCTGCTGGCGATTGCTGACGGAGGAAGGCCCTACTATAACACCCAAATGGCCGAAAGGGTGGCGGCAATGGGGATTCCCTGTTTTGCCTGCAACCCGGAAATGCTGCCGCAGCTTCTGGAACGGGCTTTCCGGGGTCAAGACCTTGCTGCATTCCGTAAAGAATTTGAAAAGCGGAAAGAAAGTAAATGATTTTTTTATAGGAATATATTGAACGCCGCAAAATGTGAATTGTGAATTTTCTTATGAAATTAGAGAATTTAAGTTGACAAGTACATATTTTCTAGTATAATGGCTAGTTGTGGGTAGCTGGCATAATGCATATATAATTCAGATTATTTTTGTAAAGTAAAACGCTGACTGCCCGCTGAAAAATTTATGTACAAGGAAGTATCAACGAAAACATGAAAAAAACAGCAATTTTATTAGCGGCAGTTTTGACCTTTTCCCTAACGGCTTGTTCCAGCAAAACTACAACTTCCAGTGGAACCAGCTCCAACAGTGATACAAGTTCTTCCAGCGTCAGCACATCCTCCAGTTCCTCCGAAGTTTCCAGCAGCGAGCCTGCCAAGGAAGCTACAATAGCAGAAATGGTAGCGGCTGGTTCCGTAAACGGACAGACTTATACCAACAGTATTTTGGGAATTACCTACACAATGCCTGAAGGATGGGTAGTAGACAATCCAGAGGATACCCTTAGCGGACAGCTTGAACGTCTTGCACAGACCCAGGGCCAGGAAGTTGCTGACAGCAACAAGAAAAATATAGACGCTGGATATATGGGGTATTTATTCTACACCAGCACAACAGCTGAAACAGAAACCTCCAACATCCTTTTACAAATCGCCTCCGAGGAAATGATCGGCGACGCTTCTCCGGTGGATTATGCCAATACTTTGGCTGACGCCTTTGAAGAAGGCTACAAGCAATTTGGCATTGAAGCTAAAGTGGATGAGGCTGAAAAAATTAACGTAAACGGGCATGAAATTGCAGTGGCAAGCGTACAGGTGGTTATGGATGGGCTTATTAATGGGATCCAGTTTGACGATTACCATGTTTCCCAGGCATACAGCATTTATACCACTAACGGCGCGGTCGTTGTGGCCATGCTTTCTGCTTTTAGCGATGAGGATTTGGAAGCAGGATTAAATACCCTGAAAAATGTGAGCTTTGCTTCTTAGAGCCTATTTAGGATCTCAACGTGTGCGGGAAGATTCTAAACAAGCTCTTAAAACAGGGATTGTAAAAACATAATGAAGATGGGGGCTGTCTGAGATAGCCCCCACTAAAAAATTTGTTGTAAAATGTCAAAAAATATGGTAATATAAACTTGTGACGCTGCCATAAACGGTAGGCGGTTAGCCCCCGGTAGGGGGCCGCTTTGGAAACAAAAAGTTTCCAAAACGTTTCTTGCCCCCTGATCGTACATACGAAAGGGGGGTTGCCTGATGACGCTATCGGAGCTTTTACAGTTCTGTTTAGTAATCATTGAGCTGTGTAATCTGTTTATCCAGATATACAAAAAGAAATAATCGCCGCGCTCCTCCAAAAGTTCGGCGATTATTTCTCTGATCTTAGGGGCTGACCGTTTACCGGGCAGCGTCATTTTATGTCTTTATTATAATAGATAACTTCTGAAATGTCAAGAATATCAAAAGACCTATGCTAAAAAATTTGTTGTAAAATGTCAAAAAATATGGTAATATAGGCTTGTGACGCTGCCATAAACGGTAGGCGGTTAGCCCCCGGCAGGGGGCCGCTTTGGAAACAAAAGTTTTCAAAACGTTTCTTGCTCCCTGATCGTACATACGAAAGGGGGGTTGCCTGATGACGCTATCGGAGCTTTTACAGTTCTGTTTAGTAATCATTGAGCTGTGTAATCTGTTTATCCAGATATACAAAAAGAAATAATCGCCGCGCTCCTCCAAAAGTTCGGCGATTATTTCTCTGATCTTAGGGGCTGACCGTTTACCGGGCAGCGTCATTTTATGTCTTTATTATAATAGATAACTTCTGAAATGTCAAGAATATCAAAAGACCTATGCTAAAAAATTTGTTGTAAAATGTCAAAAAATATGGTAATATAGGCTTGTGACGCTGCCATAAACGGTAGGCGGTTAGCCCCCGGCAGGGGGCCGCTTTGGAAACAAAAGTTTTCAAAACGTTTCTTGCTCCCTGATCGTACATACGAAAGGGGGGCTGCCTGATGACACTATTGGAGCTTTTGCAGTTCTGTTTAGTAATCATTGAGTTATGTAATCTGTTTATTCAGATATACAAAAAGAAATAATCGCCGTTCCACTCCAAAAGTTCGGCGATTATTTCTCTTAACTTTTAGGGGCTGACCGTTTACCAGGCAGCGCCATTTTATGCCTTTATTATAATAGATAGCTTCTGAAATGTCAAGAATATCAAAAGGCCTATGCTAAAAAATTTGTTGTAAAATGTCAAAAATATGGTAATATAAAGTTGTGACGCTACCATAAACGGTAGACGGTTAGCCCCCGGCAGGGAGCCGCTTTGGGAACAGAAAGTTTCCAAAACGTTTCTTGCCCCCTGATCGTACATACGAAGGGGGGGGATGCCTAATGACGCTATCGGAGCTTTTACAGTTCTGTTTAGTAATCATTGAGCTGTGTAATCTGTTTATCCAGATATACAAAAAGAAATAATCGCCGCGCTCCTCCAAAGTTCGGCGATTGTTTCTCTGATCTTAGGAGCTGACCGTTTACCGGGCAGCGTCATTTTATGTCTTTATTATAATGGATAACCGTTGAAATGTCAAGAATATCAAAAGGCCAATTCAACAATAAAATAATTGTGAGTTCGAGGTAACCGACTATGCTGGAACCAACCGGATATTCCCCCAAAACTGCTGCAATCATAGCTGAATTCAACCCGTTCCATACAGGCCACGCCCTATTGCTCCAAAAATGCCGTGAAACAGGGGCAGACTGTATCCTTATTGCCCTAAGCGGCAATTATGTACAGCGCGGGGAACCGGCTGTCTTTGACCGGTATCTCCGCACAGAGGCAGCTTTGCGCTGCGGGGCAGATGTTGTAATCGAGCTTCCCCTTCCCTATGCCCTCTCCACTGCGGAAAGGTTTGCTTATGGGGCAGTATGCCTTTTCCAGCAGTTAGGTTTAGGTTCCGGGGACTATCTTGTATTTGGCAGCGAAGCAGGAAACTTAAAATCCCTCCAAAATGCCGCCCTTGCCAGTGAACAGGCAGAGCAGTCTGCATTATTTAAAAATCTTTTGGAAAAGGGAATGTCCTTTGCATCCGCAAGGCAGCAGGCTGTTGAAACCCTGTTCCCAAAATCCGGGGAGATCCTTCGTTCCCCCAATAATGCTTTAGGTGTAGAATATCTAAGGCAGTTGTCCAAACTGCAATGTCCCATGGAAGCAGTTGCCATCCAGCGGCAGGGAGCAGACCACCACAGCGGAAAGCCAAAGGATGGATTTGCCAGCGGGACAATGCTCCGTCAAATGCTCCGGGAAAGCCGCTGGGACGAAGCCGCCTGTTTTTTCCCGGAGGAAGCCGCAAAGGTATTTCAAAAGGGCGTCTCCCAAACAGCCCTGCCGGAACGTGGGGAACGGGCGGTATTATGCCGCCTGCGCTGCCTGGAACGGGATGTTCTCTCCCATCTCCCCGACTGCTCTGAAGGAATTGAAAACCGTCTTTGGAAAGCTTCCCGCCAGGCGTGTACTTTTCAGGAACTTTGTGATATGATTAAATCAAAGCGTTACTCCATGGCGCGGGTACGCCGGCTGGTATATTCTGCTTTTTTGCAGGTGGACGGGGAATTGTGCCAAGAACCTGTCCCTTACTGCCATCTGCTGGGGTTTACCCAAAGGGGGGAATCCCTTTTGTCCCGCTGGAAACGCCAGGCAAAAATCCCTGTTTCCCCTTCCCTGAAAAAGCTTCAGGAACTTGGCGGAAGCTGTGAAAAATTTGCCTGGACAGAGGCCGGGGCTGATGACCTGTATTCCCTTTTCCAGCCGGTTCCCCGTCCCTGCGGCGCAGCATATACTGCCCCGGTTGTCCGGGCGCCATAAAATAAAAAATATTTTTTCATCTTGGAGGAATGACAAAATGGCTGTAAAAATGGAAGAACGGCAATACCTTTCCTTTGGCAAATGCCTCGCCCTTTCCAACGAGTCTGCCGAACTGCTGGTAAGTTTGGATTTCGGCCCGCGTATTCTTTCCTATCGCCTGGCAGACGGGGAAAATATCCTCCAGCCTGACGCGGAAGGGAAGCTTGTCACCAAAGACCCAAAGCTGGAAGAGTACTATGGGGACGGGACTGTATGGAACAACTATGGCGGCCACAGGCTTTGGGTTTCCCCGGAAGCCATGCCGCAGACCTACTACCCTGATAATGAACCTGTTTCCTATGAAATTTTGGGGGACAAGGTAATTTTTACCCCTCCTGCACAGAAAAAAAACAACTGGCAGTATGTAATTACAATTTCCATGGCTGGGGATTCCTCCAATGTGGAAATTGTCCATCGAATCATCAACCTTGGGGAAACCAGAAAAGCCGGCGTTTGGTCAATCAGCGTTATGAGCAGGAACGGTTTTGAAGTGATCCCTCAGCCGGATCGTCCGACTGGGTTATTGGCTAACCGGGTATTTGCTGTTTGGCCCTACAGCAACATGTCCGATCCGCGCATTTGCTGGGGAAAGGATTTTATTACGCTCCAGCAGGATACCAGCTCTGACGGCCCCTTTAAAATCGGCCTGAATAACGAACATGGCTGGGCGGCTTATTTTAACAAAGGCTGCTGCTTTATAAAACGCTTTGAACACCAGCCGGAAGCGGAATACCCCGATGGGGGAATGTCTTTTGAAACTTATACCTGCCCGGATTTTACCGAGATTGAATCTTTAAGCCCATTTTATACCCTGAAATCCGGGGAATGGATGGAGCATACAGAGCATTGGAAATTGAAAAAGGCAGAAACCTGCGATCCCAAAGACCAAAACGCAATTGCCAGCCTGATTCAGAAAATGGGATTGTAATTAGCGAAACGTGAGTTCGGTGAAAATTTTATGGTTTTCTGCTCTCGGTACGCCATCATCGCAAACCATTGGCTTGCTGGATGGCTGCAAGAGGAAACTTACAGCTTCGTCAAACTCAGCCCGCCTAATGGGGCTGCCCCAACGGAGCTGGTTCCAATCACTGATATAGACAAGATCACAAAACTTGCGGAGTTGCTGACAAATCAAAAGTGCGCCAAGGGAACATTTCCTTTGGCGCACTTTTATCAATACCAGGAAGAAAATGAAGATATTTTACAAGCCAACGGAATTTTTATCTGATATAATAAGTGCCAGCAAGGAGGTACACCACATGAAAAAAGAAGTACGAACGGTGGTCTATGATGATGAACTCCGCATTGAGGCTTACCGTTTTGAGGGCATCGTGCAGCCTTTCCCAAACCATTTCCACGAATACTATGTGATTGGATTTATGGAGGACGGGGAGCGTGTTCTGTCCTGCAAAAATCAAGAGTACACCATCGCAAAGGGTGATGTTCTCCTGTTTAATCCAGGAGATAACCATACCTGTGTTCAGAGTGACGGCGGTACGCTGGATTACAGGGGCTTCAACATCACCAAAGAGGTTATGCTGGATTTAGCAGAGGAAGTCACTGGCAGGCGGGAACTGCCCGGATTTTCCCAAAACGTGATTTTTGATGAAGAAGTCACCTGCTATCTGCGCCCGCTCCATGAGCTGGTGATGAAAGGCTCCAATGAATTTGGAAAAGAGGAAAATCTGCTGTTTCTGATTTCTTTGCTGATCCAGCAATACGGCCAGCCTTTTGAGAACTGCGTCCCGGAGTGCCGGGAGGAAATTGAAAAAGCCTGTGCCTTTATGGAACAGCATTATGCCGAGCGAATTTATCTGGATCAGATCTGCCGCTGTGCCGGATTGAGCAAATCCACCCTGCTCCGGGCCTTTGCTCTCTCAAAAGGCGTCACACCGTACAGCTATCTGGAAAACATTCGCATAGGCAGGGCTAAAAAACTTTTAGAGCAAGGCGTTCCCCCCGTTGAGGCGGCGCTGCAAACCGGCTTCTCCGACCAGAGCCATTTTACCAATTATTTCAACCGATTTATTGGACTGGCCCCCGGTATCTATCGGGACATCTTCAAGGATACGGAGGAAATGCCGCATGAAGGGTAATGGAACAGCGGGCCATCTCTCCGCCCTGCTCACGATCATCATTTGGGGAACGACTTTTATCTCCACCAAAATTCTGCTGACCGACTTCCAGCCGGTAGAGATACTGTTCTTCCGCTTCGTCATGGGACTGCTGGCCCTGTTGGTTGTTTATCCCCAACCTTTGAAAGGGACGAACCGGCAACAGGAATTGACCTTTGCCGCCGCGGGCCTATGCGGGATATGCCTTTACTATCTGCTGGAAAATATCGCACTCACCTACACAATGGCCTCCAATGTCGGGGTGATTATCTCCGTAGCTCCGTTTTTCACGGCCATTCTATCCCATCTGTTTCTGAAAGAGGAAAAGCCACATACCAGCTTTTTCATTGGCTTTGTAGTCGCAATGGCCGGAATCGCTTTTATCAGCTTCAACGGCTCCAAGCTGGAACTAAACCCCACCGGGGACTTGCTGGCGCTGCTGGCCGCGCTGATTTGGGCCTGTTATTCTGTGCTGACAAAGAAAATCAGCGGTTACGGCTACCACACCATTCTCACCACCCGGCGAGTGTTCTGTTACGGCATCCTATTTATGCTCCCAACACTTTTTCTGTTTGATTTCAAGCTGGATTTAACAAGGTTTGCAAACCCTGTGTACCTATTCAACATTCTCTTTTTAGGGCTGGGTGCATCGGCCCTGTGCTTTGTCACCTGGAATTTTGCGGTCAAGGCGTTGGGGGCGGTTAAAACAAGCGTTTACATCTATATGGTTCCTGCGATTACGGTGGTGACTTCCGTGGCTATTCTCCATGAAAGAATTACCGCCCTAGCCGCTGTTGGAACAGTTCTGACGCTGGCGGGCCTATTCCTGTCAGAAAGCAAACTATTTTTGAGGAAAGAGGCAACACAAAATGGACTGGCAAAATGAAAAGTGCGTCATGGTGATTGATGAGAGCCTGCCGCTGGGTATTATCGCAAATACAGCGGCAATCATGGGTATCACCCTGGGAAAGAAAATGCCAGAGGTGGTAGGGGCTGACGTTACCGACCAAAGCGGCAACGAGCATCTCGGCATCATTGAGTTTCCTGTGCCGATTCTGCGCGGTTCGCCGGAAACTATCAAGCAGATACGGGAGAAACTTTACCAGCCCGGCTTTCAAGATTTGACGGTGGTGGACTTCTCCGATCTGGCGCAGGGCTGTAAGACCTATGACGAATTTATTGAGAAAATGGGACACGTTCCCGAGAGCACCCTGCAATATTTCGGTGTTGCCATCTGCGGCCCAAAGAAAAAGGTCAATAAACTGACCGGGAGTATGCCCTTACTACGATAAAAGATTACCCTACCGCACGACGGCAAAAGAAAAAAGCCTGACCCCGCAGCAGCGCACCCCACCCAAGATTACAAAAATAGTCGTTTCCAGTCTGCCTATACTGACACCCCCAGCGTCCGAATAGCCTTGTGCTGTTTGGGCGCTTTTGCTTTTTCTGCGGCCCGCCCCAGCTTATACTCGTCTTAGAGCCTGTTTAGAATCTCCCCGCGCACGTCTTAGCGGCGGATTTTCCGCCCAGACTGCGTTAAAAACCCTTGCAATCCGTCAGGATTGCTGCGGTTTTTTGCCTTGCCGGGCAAAAAATCCGCTCGCTAATCCGCACACGTTGAGATCCTAAACAGGCTCTTAGCTTTCTCCGCAAATCAGCTTTACCAATCACATAAAAAACCTGAGCCGTCCTCTGTTTTCAGAGGACGGCTCAAAACCATTCAGCCCTGTTCTTTCTCGATTTTAAAGAACATACGGAGCAGGCCAGCCAAAAAGCGGGGGCTTTTAACTACGACGATTTTCATATGTGTAAACACCCAACCTTTCCCAATTTGGTTTTACAGCAGAAGGAACACGCCAACTGCTATTAACGCTAACGCCGCCAGAACCAAAACAAGCTTCAGGGGGAAAAAAAGAGCCAGCAGCAAACCTAAGCCAAAGGCTGCGGCAGCCATACAAACACACTGCCAAAGTCCGTTGCATCCCCTCACAACCGCATCTCCCCTTTCCGTAGAACCCTAACACATCATATGAAGAAGGCAGGGAAATGGTGAAAGGAACAGAAGAATTTCAGTTTTGGCGGACAGGCCCTTCTGTCCCTCCTTGGCTTTCAACCCATTGGCACACCTTTTGAATTTCTTCTGTATCCGCGTTTTCTGTTTTTTTCCACCCCCTGCGGTGGATTTCGCTGAAAACTTCATGCTGAATCCGATGTTCGTCTCCCAAAAGGTTTAGAAGCGCCATTTTTACCGGGGTAGCGCCGCATTGGTTGGAAAGGTCGTTATACTGCGTTGTAATATAATTCTGTACATTTCGCGCGTCTTCCATCATTTTCCGGTCATCGTTTTGATTTTTCATACTATAAAATCCCCTCTATCGTTTATTCCATCCCAAGCAGTTTAGAAAGCGTGTTCCAATGGGAACGGTGTTTTGCAGCGATCTGTTCAAATAAGGAACGAAGCTGGGGGTCGTCGGCGTTTCTGGCGCAGGAGGAAAACCGGAAAACCAAATTTTCCTCGTCTTTCAGCAAAGTTTGAATTGCAAACAGTTCAGATTTGGACAAACTAGGCAATAGAAGCCCCTCCTTTCATACGCATTTTATCCTACCATGACTATTCTGTGAAATTTTCTAAAAACCATACCCAACAATTCTGATTTGTGTTATAATAACCATCAGCCAGCCCTTCTTTATTTTTAAGAATGGCAAAAGAACCAAGCCGCAGATGCGGCAGAATGGAGAAAAGCAAATGATACAAATGAAAAAAAGCTGGCGGCGGTTTATACCAATGTTAGCAGCAGTCATAGCAGTTGTACCTGTTTTATCTGGATGTAAAGGGGATTCCCAATCCTCTCAGAATGTAAGCTCCCCAGAGCCAAGCGCCAATGTTATGAATATAGGGGGCTATGATATCTCCGCAGAGGAATATAATTATTATTTTTTAACTGAAAAGTATAACCTAGACAATGGCGACAATACATTTTGGGATACGGCAACAGAAGAACAGAAGAACCTGAAAGAACGGGTTGACGCAGGCTTAATGGAATTTTATGCCATGAAAAAAATGGCGGATGAGGCAGGTATTCCCAGCGATGGACAGCTAGCGGAAGATGTAGATAGGGAAATCGCGGGAATTATTGAGCAATTCGGCGGGCAGGAAACTTTTAATGAAGTTTTGGCTTCCAACAATCTGACAGAAGATATGTACCGGATGCTGTCCCTGGAATCTTTCCGTTCTATTGCACTTTTCAGCCATATGTATGGGGACGAAGTAAAAAAGGCGATGTCAGAGGATTATTTAAGGGCAGCGCATATTTTAATTGCTTTTAATGAAAACGCAGTTGATATGGAAGCAGCCAAGGCGCAGGCTAAAGAACGTGCTGAAGAAGTTCTGGCAAAAGTAGAAGCAGGGGAAGATTTCTTCAAACTGGTGGAAGAATATGGGGAAGACCCTGGCATGGTAAATAATTTAGACGGATATTACTTTAAAGAAGGCGACATGGTTGAGCCCTTTTATGAAGGTGCAATTGCCTTAAAAGAAGGGGAAACCAGCGGACTGGTAGAAACCAATTATGGCTACCATATTATAAAGCGCCTGCCAATGGAAGATTCCTACATTGAAGACCACATCATGGAATTAGCCAGCCAGGAACATTTTGAAGGCTTTATGGACAAAATAAACGAGACGATAAATTCCCTGGAAGTCACAAAAGAAGCAGCCTATGACAGCATCAGCCTGGAAAATGCTTTGAAAGAAAGCGCAAATTAAGGCTAAAAATACAGAAGAAAAGCAGCTGGGAAATTTTCCGGCTGCTTTTTTCTGTAAAATGAAAAAAAGAATCTGGATTTTGGAACAATCTTTAGGAGTTCGGTCATACAATGTAGGGAGATGGAACCGCAGAGGTTCCCATCTCTACTATATATCAGGTAGGGGGTTTTCTCATGCCAGAACCCAAGGCCATGAATTCGGCCAATACTTATTCGCGTCCCGCACCTTCTGGATCTCCAATGTCCGCCGGGAACGGCCCTTCCTTAGATGAACGCCATTCCCAAAGTAACCATCAGGACAGCGCCCATTGTTTCAAAGAGGCTGTTTGTCTTGACACAAGCCGCGTCTATGACTCCTGCACAGACAAAGACTGCTTGGAAGATTTACCCGTCCTCTTTACCGACCAGGCACAGCCCTGCATTGACCAGGCGGTCAATGTCAAGCTCCGCGATGTGGAAGTGACTAAGGTATTTCTGGAAGTTGAACCAGTTGCGTTTAACCGGGGATTCTATTCCGTTGACATTACCTTCTTCTTTGACGTTGCTTTAAGCGTTTATACTTCTTCCTGCCAGCAGCCTATTACGGTAAACGGTGTAACCTCTTTCTCTAAAAAGGTCATTCTATATGGAAGCGAAGGAAACGTTAGAGTTTTCCGCTCAGACAGCCAATATGATGACTGCGATGTTACCAGTATGCCTAGGGCATGTGTTCAGGTTGTAGACCCCGTTGCGTTAAGCTGCAAACTGGTGGAGTGCTCCCACCCCTGCGACTGCTGCTGCTCTATTCCGCAGAGTGTTGCCTGCCGGTATGATGGATGCTTTGTACAGCCGGGTTCAAAGAGCGTTTATGTTACTTTGGGGCTGTTCACCATTGTACAGCTGGAACGCCAGGTTCAAATGCTGGTTCCTGCATACGATTTCTGTATTCCTGATAAGGAATGTGTTTCTGCCACCACAGACGATCCCTGCGAATTGTTTAAAAAGATTAAGTTCCCAACCAATGCCTTTTTCCCGCCCAGGATCTCCGAGCTGGATAATGACGGCGGAAGCTGCTGCTGCAAATAATAAGCCTTTTTCCGAAACCGCCCCGGATTGTCGGGACGGTTTCTTTTTTAGTTCATTAAAGCTAATTTGCGGGAGTAGGCTAAGGTGAGTACAAGCTAGGGCGGATTAAAAAGGTTTCGGGTCCAGGGGGCTGTTCCTCA
>CAOJXI010000007.1 GCA_948465665.1 uncultured Clostridia bacterium
AGTTTTCGCTTGCAGCCATCCAGCAAACCAACGGTTTGCGGATGATGGCGTACCTTAGAGCCTGTTTAGGATCTTAGACCAATAACCTTAAAGTTTCATCGAACCCACATTACTAAAAAGTTTTCAGGGATAATTGCCCGTCGCCATTGCAGGAATAATCAACACCATCCAGGGGAAGCTAATTTTCAATGAGGTGATGAGATGGATTCTGTATGGACGCAAACTGTAACCCTTCCCAGTTTTGAGCCGTTGCAGTCAGATTTAAAAACAGATATACTGATTATCGGCGGCGGAATTGCCGGGCTTTTGTGTGCTTTCCAGTTTTCCCAGGCAGGCGCGGATTATGCCTTGGTGGAGGCGGACAGGATATGCGGCGGCATTACCAAAAATACTACGGCAAAGATTACATCCCAGCATGGTTTGATTTATCATAAACTTATCCATACATTCGGCGCTGAAAAAGCCCGCCTTTATCTGGAA
This sequence comes from uncultured Clostridia bacterium, assembly GCA_948465665.1. Lineage (GTDB taxonomy): Bacteria > Bacillota > Clostridia > Oscillospirales > Ruminococcaceae > UBA1405. The sequence goes on from CAOJXI010000007.1 coordinate 481, forward strand.
GCAAACCAGAAAGCCCTGGAACAATACCGCATCCTGTGCCAAAACCTGGACTGCGGCTTTGAGGAAAAAGATTCCTTTGTCTACTCCCTCAACGGCCGGAGGGAAATTGAAAAAGAATTAACTGCGCTGGATCAAATTGGCTTTCGTGGGGAATTTGTATCAGAACTGCCTTTGCCGTTTCCCGTTGCAGGGGCGGTTCGCTTCCCGGAACAGTCGCAGTTCCACCCTTTGAAATTTGCCGCTGCTGTTTCCAAAAACCTGCGTATTTTTGAACATACCAAAGTTTTGGAGCTAATGCCCGGCAAAGCGGTTACTTCCGGCGGAACCATCTCGGCGGAAAAAATCATTATTGCGACCCATTTCCCGATTCTCAACAAACACGGCGGGTATTTTATCAAGCTGTATCAAAACCGCTCTTATGTAACGGCCCTGGAAAATGCCTTGGATGTGGGCGGGATGTATATAGACGGGCAGGAAAACGGCCTGTCCTTCCGCAATTACGACGGCTTGCTCCTGCTTGGCGGGGGAGGACACCGAACCGGGAAAAAAGGGGGCAGCTGGCGGGAATTGGAGGAATTTGCCCGGCGGCATTATCCAAACGCCCAGGAAACAGCCCGCTGGGCAACCCAGGATTGTATGACGCTGGACGGCATCCCTTATATTGGGCAGTACTCCAAAGGCACCCCTAACCTTTATGTTGCTGCTGGTTTTAATAAATGGGGGATGACATCTTCCATGGCGGCGTCACTGCTCCTGCGCGACCTGGTGTTGGGAAGGGATAACCCATACAAGGATTTATTCTCCCCTTCCCGGACGGTTTTCCGTCCACAGCTTGCAGTGAATGGGCTGGAAGCAGTTTTAGGGATAATAACCCCTACTGTCCCCCGATGCCCGCATATGGGATGCGCTTTAAAATACAATGCCCAGGAACGAAGCTGGGACTGTCCCTGTCACGGTTCCCGCTTTGACGAAAACGGTATGCTGATCGACAATCCCGCCACAGATGATAAAAGGATGTGATAATATGCCCAACCAATTGCAGTATGAAACCAGCCCTTACCTGCTCCAGCACGCGGAAAACCCGGTAAATTGGTATCCTTGGGGAGAAGAAGCTTTCCGGCGGGCACGTGAGGAGGATAAGCCTGTTTTTCTCAGCATTGGCTATAGTACCTGCCATTGGTGCCATGTTATGGCCCATGAAAGCTTTGAGGATGAGGAAATTGCCGGTCTCCTCAACCGGTATTTCATTTCTATCAAGGTTGATAAAGAGGAACGCCCTGATATCGACAGTATTTATATGTCAGTGTGCCAGGCATTTACTGGAAGCGGGGGCTGGCCTACCAGTATTTTCATGACAGCGGAACAGAAACCCTTTTTAGCGGGAACCTATTTTCCAAAGAAAAGCCGGGGCGGAATGATTGGGCTGCGGGAACTGCTTTTGGCTGTCCATGAAAAATGGGAGCAGGATCGCGCCGCCCTTTTATACCAGGCCCAGGAAATCATTTCCCAGCTGGGGCAGCAGGAGGATGTAAAATCCAAAGCGGATATTGAGCTTTTGGATTCTGCTGCCGCGATTTACGAAAGAACCTATGACCGGAAAAACGGCGGCTTTGGCAGAGCGCCTAAATTCCCCTCGCCCCATAACCTTTTGTTCCTGATGGCGCTGTATGAGCGGGAGGGCAGTAAAACCTGTCTGGAAATGGCGGAACACACCCTGATACAGATGTACCGCGGCGGGATATTCGACCATATTGGCTTTGGCTTCTGCCGTTATTCCACTGACGCGCAGTTTTTAGCGCCCCATTTTGAAAAAATGCTCTACGATAATGCTTTGCTGATCCTTGCGTATTGCAGGGCTTACGCCATAACCCAAAAAGAAACCTACCGGCAGATTGCAGAAAGGACGGCGGATTTCATCCTCCGGGAAATGGCTTCCCCGGAGGGCGGATTTTACAGCGCCCAGGATGCAGACAGCGACGGCGAAGAGGGAAAGTATTATCTTTTTGACCCAGAGGAAATTATCCGCCTCCTTGGCAGTAAAGACGGAGAAGCCTTCAACCGTCATTTTGATATTACCAGCCAGGGAAATTTTGAGGGGAAAAGTATTCCAAACCTTCTGCACAGCGACCCGGAAAACCATTCCTTTGACGGATTTTTAGGACAGGTTTACCAATACCGCAAACAGCGGTTTTCCCTACACCTGGACGACAAAATCCTGACCTCCTGGAACAGCTTGATGATTGCGGCCCTTTGCAGGCTGTACCTTGCCAGCAAAAATCCCGCCTATTTGGAAGCAGCAAAAAAGGCGGACAGCTTTATTCAAAAAAAACTTTGCCGTGACAAAATGCTTTATGTGAGTTTCCGCGCAGGAAAGCAGGGGGCAAAAGGGTTTTTGGATGATTATGCCTTCTATCTCTTTTCCCAGTTGGAGCTGTACAGGGCTACGCTGGAACAGGAATATTTGGATCGGGCAGAAAAACTCTGCCAGGAGGTTTTTACTAAATTTCAGGATCAGGAAAAGGGCGGCTTCTATTTATATGGGGCTGAAAACGAGCCTTTAATCCTGCGTCCCAAGGAAACATACGACGGCGCAATTCCCAGCGGGAATTCTATGATGGCGTGGAACCTAGTCCATCTCAGCCAGGTAATCCCAAATGAAAACTATGAATACGAAGCAGAAAGGCAGTTGAATTTTCTCGCCGGGGCCGCGTCGCAGTATCCAGCCGGATATGCTATGTTTTTGCTTGCACTGCTGGATTTCAGGGAACCGCCGCCAAAAGCAACCATAGTATTGGCAGACAGCGGGAATATAGGGAAACTTCCCCTTACGCTCCCTGAAAATATGGTAATACGGCTGCTTGGCAGACCTTCAGAGGATTTCCCCCTGAAAGACAATCAAACAACTTTCTATATCTGCCAAAACCATAGCTGCCTGCCGCCAATGAATCATCCTGATATAAATTCTATCTGATACGAAACTGCCCCCTGTACTTTTACTGATACCCCCCTAATCTTTCAATTCGGTTTTCCATTCTGTTTTGCATCCAACCTGTTCAGCAAGGAACGGGCTTCATAATAAATATCCCAAAAAATGCAGCGATTATCCCACACCCCTTTTAAATGTGGATAAAGCATTTTATAATTGGGACAATTACAACCATCGGAGGGAGACAAAATTATGAAAGTCCAAAAGAGAAACCTGCTGAAAAGAGCGGCGGCAATACTGTTTTCAGTTGTTCTAATTGCCGGGACTTCAGTAAACGTTTTCGCACAGGAAAACGACACAGTACAGGGGGCAAATGAAAGCAGCCTGGAAACGGAAGTCACAGCGGAGGAACAGCCAGAAGAACCAGATATAACGACCGATGAAAACCAGCCGGAAGACCCAGGCACAACGCCGGACGAAAACCAGCCAGCAGAGCCGGACACAACGCCGGACGAAAACCAGCCGGAGGAGCCGGATACAACACCGGATGGAAACCAGCCAGCAGAGCCGGATACAACACCGGATGGAAACCAGCCGGCAGAGCCGGACACAACGCCGGACGGAAACCAGCCGGCAGAGCCGGACACAACGCCGGACGAAAACCAGCCGGAGGAGCCGGATACAACACCGGATGGAAACCAGCCAGCAGAGCCGGATACAACACCGGATGGAAACCAGCCGGCAGAGCCGGATACAACACCGGATGAAAACCAGCCGGAGAAGCCGGATGCAAAACCTGATGAAAACCAAACCGAAAAACCAGGGATAAGCCCAGAAAAAGAACCCTCAAAAAAAGCAGATGAAGAATTATCAAAGCCTGCAGCCAGAACTTTGTCGGCACGTTCAAGCGATGAAGGTCAAAGTGATTATATATGGTATACTAATCTGAATTCCTCAAGTGGATTTGATATTAAAGGGATTGATAATGGTACCGAAATACAGACTACATATATGAATCAAGGATACCTAACCTTCTATGAAACAGAGGAACATGGCAAAAAGGAGATAGAGACTTACACTGCGGTCGATATGGGTAATAGTCTTTATGGAAAAAGAGAACTGTCACTGTTAGGCAATGGCAAATATGTAATGGTTAAATATACAGTAGAGAATATGGGGGATTCGGTTCAAACGTTTAAGATTGGTTCTTCAGCGGATGTTCAGATTGGCAACAATGATTTTGCGCCAGTAGTGGGGACATCGACAGGGCTTTCTATGAGCGGGGAGCCAAAAAATAGCTATAAATTTAATTTATTTGCTCCTACCGTCACTACTTTATGGTATGGTCATTTTTCCGAAGCGGATGAAAATGTATTTACTGATCTTTCAGACAAGAGCACACCTTATACAGATGACAGCGGCATGGCATGGTCATGGACTGGTACAGTAAATCCGGGGATGACATGGAGCCGTTATGTATTGATTGGGGTTGGAGACCTGCCTGGACCTCCAGAGAATCCAGCTATCACTACAGAAGAACTGAAAGCAGGAATCCCGGAAGAAATTATCGGTACTGCGGAGCCCTATAATACTGTTGTCATTGAAATACTTGGAAGAGAATACACAGTTACTGCAGATGAAAACGGCGATTTTTCCCTGCCGATAACGCTTCCGGCGGATACACCGGAGGGTCCAACGGATACAAACTGTTATGCTATATCACTGGAAGGCGGAATTTCCGACATAGTAGATGATTCTATTGAGGTAATAGGCGCACCGTTTATTATTCTAAAAGAAACAGAAACGACGGTCGGGAAAGACAGCGAGCTGAACGAGGAATGGTATCAATCATTTATTGAGTCCTCAAGAGGCGATGTTAGCTATGATGATTCGCAGGTAAAAACCGGGGAAACTGGAACATATGAAGTTATTTATACAGCAGAAAAGGAAGGGTTTGAGGACGCAACAGCGACTCTTGTTATTGAAGTGCATATACATGACTTTGGAACAGAGTGGAAATTTGACGAAATAAACCATTGGCATGAGTGTAAATGCGGCGAAAAAAGCGAGGTAAATTCCCACAGCTTTGGCGAGTGGGTCACTGACCAGGAACCCACAGAGGAAGCCGAAGGCACAAGACACCGGAACTGTGAAATATGCAGTTACAGCGAAACTGGGACAATTCCCCAATTAGATCATAAACATATTTATGGGGATTGGCAGTCCAACGAAACCAGCCATTGGCGCGAGTGCGAATGTGGCGAAAAAAGCGAGGTTGATTCCCACAGCTTTGGCGAATGGGTCACTGACCAGGAACCTACAGACGAAGCCGAAGGCACAAGACACCGGAACTGTGAAATATGCAGTTACAGCGAAACTGGGACAATTCCCCAATTAGATCATAAACATATTTATGGGGATTGGCAGTCCAACGAAACCAGCCATTGGCGCGAGTGCGAATGTGGCGAAAAAAGCGAGGTAAATTCCCACAGCTTTGGAGCGTGGATCACCGACAAGGCCGCGACAGCAACCGAAACCGGAACAAGGCACCGGGATTGCAGTGTGTGCGGCTACCAGGAGGAAGGCACGATTCCAGCAGCAGGCAGGGAAGAAACTATAGAAAACAGTTCAGACGATGAAAGCGAACCCGAAGAAGAAAAGCCCCCTGTTGATGACAGGGAAGGGAATTTTTCCAAAAGCGTTGAAAAAGTAGAAGGCGTACCGGATGTAAATGTCGCCACCCCAGCAGCAGAGCTGCAGTCCATGCTTTTGACAAACACAGAAAAACAGCAGCTTAGGAATGGGGCAAACATCAGGGTTGTTTTCGAGGTAAAAGTTGCTGAAACCACTGTCAGCAGCGAGGATAAAGCCCTTGTAGAATCATCGCTGAACGGCTATACCACGGGGCAGTATCTTGATATCAGCCTGTATAAACTGATTGAAAAAACGCGAATTGACGTTCATGAAACGCCGTCAAAGATTACTGTAACGATTGACGTACCGGAGAATTTAAGGAACACAGACAGGGCAGGCAAAAGGAACTTCGCAATTGTCCGCGTGCATAACGGATTGACAGAGTTTTTAAGGGACTTGGACGATGACGACAACACTGTCACCATAGAGACAGACCGTTTTTCCACTTATGCGCTTGTTTATCAGGACGGGGAAAACAGAACCGCCAACGGGAACCCCGCCAGCCAAAACCCAAACACCGGGAACCATTCCATAATGGAACTGTTTATGGTGCTTGTTATGATTGTTTCAGGAATCGGGTTTTTGTCCATGTATGTTTCCAACCGTAAAAAGAATTAGGATAGTTTGTTGAAGGGAATTTTACCAATCGACTAAACCGCCCCCGCGATAGGAGCCGTTAAAACGGAACCCTACCGCAGGGGCGGAGCAATTTAAAAAAGGCTGAACTTCCCTGTTCTGTCTTACATCATTTCTGTTGGCTATTTAAATATTGTGTAAGCCTGTCTGGAAAATTAACCGTCATTCCATCTGCTCCGATTGCACACATCTTTTTCATAAGGAGCAGCGGCGTTTGCCCGATTATCCCCCATGCCCGAACGCCTAAGCCCTCCCTGTGAAGCCTTTCGACACTCTCAACCGTCATACATTCTGCCTGCGGGGCCATTTCTTCACCGTTAATAGATTTAAGTTCTTCTATTCGATCGCAGCCATCGCCTTCTGTCAATAATCCAACCCGGATGTCTGGGGCAATCCCTTTGCAAATTTTCAAGTAATCAAAATGAAAGCTGGTGATTGTGCATTTTTCCTGGATTCCAAATTCCTGAATCATTTCCAGCACATCAGCTTCAATATTTTCCTTTTTTAATTCAATGGCAAACTTTATTTCATAGCCGGAGAATTTTTCCAGGAATTCCTGGAGCGTTACAATTCGGTCGTAAAATCCGCCTGTACTGTTTCCTATCACCTTGATACGCTTTAATTCATCTAATGTATAATCGCTTATCTTTCCAACGGAATCAGTCACACGTTCTAAAGTCCTATCATGGAACAGCACTAATGTCCCATCCTTTGCCCTCTGCACGTCCGTTTCAATTCCGTTAGCCCCCTGTAACAGACCTAAATAAAAAGAGGACAATGTATTCTCCGGTGCATATTCGCTTGCGCCCCTATGTGCATAATTTATCATAGCCAGCTTTCCTTTCATATTTTTTCTTAACTCCCATTATATTATTTTATAATCCTTCTGGCAATAAGGAAATAACTTTGTATACCCATATAGCATTTCAGGGGGAATTCTGATTCAGCCAGAATTCCCCCTGAGTTTTAGATTTTCTGTTTATAGCTATATAATGGCCATTAACGCCTGGCAATGCCCTTCCAGCCTAAATCCCCCGCTGCCTGCAGGCAGAAACAGGCTGTCCCCTTTCCCAACAGGAAGAATTTCGTTTCCACAGTTTAACGTCCCCTCTCCATCCACAATCAAAAGGGATACAAAGGAATTTTCACCAGCTATGCCAGAAAATCCGCCGGAAACAATACTGACAGTAAAATATTCACATTGGGCAAGCTTTCCTCCAAAATCAAACTTTTCAGGCGGCTTACGGTTGATTACGTCAAGCGCTTTTTCTATATGGAGTTCCCGCTGCTTCCCGTCCGCTCCCACGCGCCCATAATCATAAACCCGGTAAGTGATATTAGAATTTTGCTGAACTTCAGCGATAACAATCCCCTTACAGATGGCGTGCAGCGTGCCGGAGGGAATAAAAAAGCTGTCCCCTTTATGCACCGGCACGGCGTTGAGTACCTCTGTCAAGGTATTATTCTGAATCCGTGAAACAACCTCCTCCCGGCTTATCTCACGGGAAAAACCGTAATACAAATACACTCCCGGCTCGCAGTCCAATACATACCACATTTCGGTTTTTCCATACTCCCCTTCATGGGCTAGGGCGTATTCATCAGAAGGATGAACCTGGATAGACAGGTTATCCTTTGCGTCAATTAATTTCACTAAAACGGGGAACTGCTTAAATCCGGCGCAGTTGGTTCCAAGGCATCCGGGATACATATCAATATATTGCTGCAAGGTTTTGCCGCTTTCCAGAAAGCTTGGCCCGCTGGGATGGCAGGACAATACCCAGGCTTCAGCCAGAGGCTTTAAATCGCTTTGCACGCCGAAATCTGTACGCAGCTTTTCGCCGCCCCAGAGGTAATCTTTACAACTAGGAATCAGTTTTAAAATGGGCATTTCGGAAATCCCTTCCTTTTTAAATTTTATGCTTTTCGGTCTTAGAGTCTGTTTAGAATCTCAACGTGTGCGGACTAGCGAGCGGATTTTTTGCCCAGGCTGCTTTATAGAACTGTAAGGATTGAGGGTTTATATGAATTTTTAATAAATTTCCCAAAAGAAAAGCCGAAAAACGCAAACACAGGTTTTCGGCTTCATCTCATTGTATTTTTCAAAGGAAAAATCTATCCTTTGTCTGACTGCTTAAACAAGCCACTTCTAGTCGGACAATCCAGACTCTGTTCCCCACAATTCTAATTGGGTTAGCGCAGGAAAGGGCGAGGGGTCATCTGCCTTAACCAGCGAATCCAGGACTGCCCATTCAGCCCTCTTTGGCGGGAATGAAAAGCTCTGCCCTGCCGCTGTCTTTTCCAGCTTTACAGCAACCTGTGTGCCATCAGAAAAATGCAGGATTCCCTCCTTCCACCAGGCGTCGTGTGGAAAATCCGCCCGGAGATAGAAAACTGCTTCATCCACTTCCACCAAACGTCCGAAATCAATCCGCAGGGCCGCCTTGGGATCACGGTTAATCCCCCAGCTGGTATAAGGCCATCTCCCATGGGATTCATTTGCCTTATATCCGTCAATGGCGTTTCTGGCAGCGAATACTGCTTCACCCCGCGTCTCCACATTTGCAGAGGCAAATGGAAAAGCCCCGTCAAATTTATGCGCTGCCCAAGGGTTCAATGCAAGGTTTTTCCGGGCGGCGATTTCCTCCTGGCGTGCCATCCGTACTTGAAGGTAGTGTCTTCCCCCTGCAAATGCCCGCCCTGAGAATACCTTCCTGTCCTCACCGAAGGGTACAGGATACGAAATTTTCCCTTCTTTGCAATAAATGAAGGCAGGGGGCATTGCATCATCAAGCTGAACGATGCAAAAGACATTTTCCTCTCCACAGGAAACACACAACCGGTCTCCTGGCTGATACTGCGGTTCATAGGTCATCCAGACCTCTTCCTGCCCGGAAACAAAGGCAAGGGATTCCCCCGCCGCATTTTCAACCGATAAAGTTAATACTGCCATTATATATCCATCCCTTCACATTTTCCTTAGATCAGCTGCATATTGAAATAATTATAAACCATCCAGGTCACTTTTTCCAGGATATTTCCCAAAATTTTGGGGGAAATTGGAACCCCTGTTCCAAAAGACAGAGCACAGCCTTAAAATGCCATAGAGCCAGGGACAGAATATGCTCTTCCATTGCATCCAGAGAAAAATTGCTGCTGTCCAGCGGGGCAACGGTTAATTTATCCACGGCAGGCAAAATACAGATACATCAGTCTGCTGTATCAATATTTACAAGAGTTCCATCCATCTTATGTATGGCGATAACCGGCTCCAGCGATGCTTTTGGGGGTATCGCCAAAGCCGCTTCTGCTTTGCCGCCTGCATCCCCGAAGAAGGCATGTATTAACAGATAGTTTCCGGGCCGTAAAGAGGTAATCACTGTGGGGACTGCGCATAGCGGCGCCATGAGATTGGTGTTTGGGAAAGTCCTCACCATCTCGCAGCGGCAGGGTTCCCCGCCGTCCAGCGCACAGGCCGCCGACGCTCCCCAGGACAGGAAAGCCCCTATACCGCCAGAAACTGCCTCTTCCTTTCCGGGGAGGAGCTTCCCGTCCTTACCATTTGGAAGCAGGGTAAAGGGCTGTTCCACCGGCAGGGCAAAACCCCCGTCCGCCGTGTCGATGGCGCGGTCGGTGACAATGCGGTGTACCCTTACATGCCATCCCCCGCCGCAGGGGATAACCCAGCTTTTTGCCGTTACGCCGGGCAGTAAAGCATAATGGGTATAGGTATAATCAGAAGTGACGGCATATTCCTCCACGCCATAGCGCATCCGGTAACAGTTCCATCCCGCCGGGCTGGCTGCCAGAGTATTGTCAAAGGCTCCTGCGTCCAAAGAATCCCCGCGGGAAATACTGAAGCCAAAATAGTTGGAATATACGAATTTTTCATACTTGGCGGCACAGTTCCCGTGCTCCATTGCGTGCTGTCCTGCCGGGTATGCTGTCACATGATCCTTGCCGCCCTGGTTCTCATGGCAGATAATCATCCTCGGCTTTTCCTGAACCATCTGCGCCGGATGGGGAACTGTCGATTCCTCACCCTGCCAAAAGGTATGGTCTTCCGGCAGCGCCAAAAACAGAAATGCCTTAAAGGCCCAATAAGGGGAACCGGGAGCATTGTATTTTTCGCTCATCAGCAGATTGGGGTATTGATAGCCGATGGTCAATATTCCATCCGGCGCGGTAACAGGGTACTGCATCCAATGTCGCAGGTTTTGGAGCGTGATATGCCGCACCGCGCCCCAGGACATACTGTCAGGCTTCACGCCGGCCAGCGCCATTGCCGGGAAAAACGCGCTGTGGGCAAAGCGGTAGGTCAGGCTGCGCCCAAAGGGGATTTCCGCCCCGTCGCTGGCAAACCAGTGGACAAAATCCTCCGCAAACCGGATGCTGCGGGATTTCAGCGTTTCCCGGTAGTTGTTTCCATCCAATGGCGAAAGGGCTGCCCAGATAAGGGAATAAAAATGCATTGCAAAGGGAATATAGTAATCAATCTGCCCATTATGGCCGTCAAAGTACCAGCCGTCGCCAATATAGCAGCGTTCAATGACATCAAAATCTTCCTTCAGTCGTTTATGGTTTACCGGAAGTCCAAGGCGGGCGAAAACCATATTGGTGAGGATACGGAAAAAACGCCAGTTATTAGGATGGATTTTATGCTCATTCATCTGGTTCAGCCAATGAAAGACATTTTCCCTCTGGCAGTCTGTCAAAGGCTCCCATAATGTTGCAGGGGACAGAGCCAGCGCCACATCCAATGCTGCGGTTTCCACCATCTTTTGATCAAAATCATAGATATCCCCCCAGTATCCAGGGGACTTGGGATCTGTTCCGTGAATCAGGCCAGTACGGTAGAGGGATGCCCAGTCTTTAATTTCAATCTGTACAGCGGCAGGCAGGGAGGAATTATCCCCACTGAAAAGTGGGCCCAGCCCCCATAATACACGCGCCCAGCCTTCAACTCTCGCTCCCCTTTCGCCGTAGTGGGCGGATGTGCTGCCGATATGCAGCGTTGTCCCATCGGGGGAGTAATGGGAGCGGAGCGGGCGGATTAAATCCAACAGCAGAAGAACTGTATCCTGCCGGGTACGCAATGGGTTTTGAGCCAGAATGTAATTAAATGTTTCCATCATTTAAAACCTCCAAATCATAAAAAGCAGGGCGGCTTCCACTGTGCGCCGCCCCGCTCAAACAGGAAGGATAAAAGCAAACCATATTACCAGAAACGTTTCCAATCCGTCTGCAAACGAATTAACGCCTCATAAAAGAAGTAATCCCCCCAAATAGTACATGTTGGCCCATGTACCCGGTGGTAAATGCCCTCCGTCAAAACACCGGCTCTGTCGGGGTCGTGGAGGAAATAACGGTCGTACAAGCCGCGTACAACGGTGCGGGCGGCAGCGCGGAACCGCTCCGCTTCTTCCCCGTTGGTTTGATCCGCCAGCTCCAGCATCCCGCAGGCAAAAATCGCCCCTGCCGAGGAATCCCGCAGGTCGGGAACCCTGTCGTTAAAGGAGAAATCCCAGTAGGGTACATTGTCGGCGGGAAGGTTTTGGATAAAGACCTCAGCGGCCTTTTTGCTTACCTCTAAAAACCGAGGTTCCTTTGTGTACCGGTAAGCAAGGGCGAAGCCGGTGACAATCCACGCCTGGCCCCGCGCCCAGGTGGAATCATCATGAAATCCCTGATGGGTACGGCCCTCAACGGCTCTTCCGGTAATGGGATCCATTAAATAGGTATGGAAAGAGGTAAAATCCTCCCTTACCAGATAATCCGCACAAGTATGGGCATGGGCCGCGGCGATTTCCGTATATTGTTTGTCCCCGGTTGTCTCCCCCGCCCAAAAAAGCAGCGGCAGGTTGAGCATGGTGTCTACAATGATTTTAACATAGGGTGTGCCCACATTGAATTCACCCCATGCCTGGATATAGCGTCCCTTTTCGTTATAGCGTTCAGCCAGCATTTCGGCGGCCTTCAGCGCCATTTCTCTGGCGCGGCCGTTCCCTGTCAGCTTATAGAGGGCGACGCCGGTCAAGGTATACAGGAACCCTAAATCATGGGAAATATGGATGCGTTTGTTCAAGCGGTTTTCAAAGCTGTCCAGATAACAGCCGGTATATTTGAGAAAATTTTCGTCCCTGGTGCGGTCATAGGCCAGGCACATCATTCCGGGGAAGAAGGCACTTGTCCACAGGTTGTTTTCCTCTGGGACGTACCGCAGCCCTTCTTCGGGGATGGTGCTGGAATGTGGAAAACGATTTGTGTATGCTGCCGCGGAACGGCGCAGCTTTTCCTCAATTTCCCGGCTGATCAGTCCATAGAGGGGGGCATCATGGGCAGCGCGGAATGGCTCGGACATGGTGAATACCTCCAATCGTGTTACTGTTATTCCTTCACCGCGCCGACCATCACACCGGCGGCAAAATACTTTTGCAGGAAAGGATAGATGCAGAGAATCGGCACAGTGGCAACCATAATGGTGGCGTATTTCACGGTGGCGGCAACCGACTCCATATCCTCTACGCTGGTTCCTCCCGTCATGTTGGAGGTGCTGTTTTGCAGCAGGATTTCCCGCAGGATGACCTGGAGGGGGTACATTTCCCGGTCGCGCAGGATGGTGGAGGCCCAGAACCATCCGTTCCAGGTGCTGACCCCATAGTAAAGAATCATAACGGCAATGATAGCTTTGGACAGCGGCAGCACCACGCGGAACAATACCGTAACATGGGTAGCCCCGTCAATACGCGCCGCCTCAACCAGCGATTCGGGGATAGATTCAAAGGAAGTCCGCAGGATAATCATGTTATAAGCACTGATCATAAAGGGGATAATCAGGCCCCAAAGGGTGTTGGTCAGGTGCAGGTCACGCATATTCAGATAGGTAGGAATCATGCCGCCGGAAAAGAACATGGTGATTGTGACAACCATCATCAGCGCCTTGCGCCACATCAAGGTACGGCGGGAAAGCACATAAGCCCCCAAGGATGTCATAATGATTTGCAGCACCAATCCGACCAGCAGCACAAACAGGGTATTCAAGTATCCCTTGCCAATCATGGGATTGGTAAAAACCATCTTATAGGCGTTCAGGCTGAACCCCTGGGGGCGCAGCAGAATCCCGGAGTGCTGGGTAAGCAGATTGCTGTTGCTGACAGAGGCAAAGGCGACATACAGCATCGGGTACAGGCAGAGAACAGCGATGAAGGCAAGCAGGATATGGTTAAAGACATTAAAGGTTTTTTCCCCTGCGCTCTTTTTAATTTTGTTTCCTTGTTCCATGATATGGCCTCCTTACCACAAGCTGGTTCCGGCCAGCTTTTTGCTCAGCTTATTGGTGATTAGCAGCAGCAGCAGGTTAATCAGCGAGTTAAACAGCCCAATGGCGGTTGAGTAGCTCCAGCCCTGTTCCAAAATACCTACACGGTACACATACGAGGAAATAATATCGGCGGTGTCATAGGTAGAGGGATTGTAAAGGAGGATGGTTTTTTCATAGCCGATGCTCATCAGCCTGCCTACCCGGAGAATCAGCATAGTGATAATGGTGGGGGTGATGCCAGGCAAAGTGACATGGAGGAGCTGCTGGAACCGGTTCGCGCCGTCGATGGTGGCGGCTTCATACAGCTGGGCGTCTACGCCGGACAGGGCGGACAGGTAGATAATGGAACCCCAGCCGACCCCCTGCCAGATATCCGAAAGAATATAGATTGGCCGGTACAGCTCCGGCCTTTGCAGCAGAGGGCTGCGGGAACCACCCAGGAAAACGATAATATCGTTAAAAAGCCCGGAGGTCATAGAAAAGTCGGTGATCATACCCACGACGACGATCAGAGAAATGAAGTGGGGCAGATAGGTGAGGGTCTGCACTGTCTTTTTAAAATGCTTGTTCTGCACCTCGTTAATCAGCAGGGCAAGGATAATGGGGGCGGGGAACCCGAAGATAAGCAGTTCAAAGCTCAAAATCAGCGTGTTCTTGATAAGACGCCCAAAGAATGGACTGGTGAAAAAGCGGCTAAACTGGTCAAATCCGACCCAGGGGCTCCCCATAAAGCCCAGGGCGGGTTTATAATTCTTAAAGGCAATCAGAGCGCCGTACATCGGCTTGTAGCTGAACAGAATAAAATAGACCAATACAGGCAAAAACATTAAATACAGTCCCCAGTTCTGCGCCCAGTCCTCTCTGGCCCTAAAGGAAAGGCTGGTGCGGTCTATCGGCTTTTTCGATTTGGGGGAAGATACTGCCTGATTGGCACTAACGGTAGATTGTTTCATAATAATCCCTCCCAAGGCGGTGTATATAGGCTGCTATGGATAAAAACGGCTGGAAAACCTCAGATTCTAAGCTTTCCAGCCGTCCCTTTATCTAGTCAAAAATCCCCTCATGCCCGCAATACCGGGCTTTTATCTGGCATTAAAACGCTCCAGCGCAGCATCTTCTATCTCTATGGCGCGGGACAGGTTAAGCTGGTCAAGGGTTTTCACATAATTGTCAAAGGAATCGAGACTCTCGGTTCCAAGGATGTACTTGAGGGTCATTTCATCCCGATAGGTGTTGATTTCGTTCATAATCGCGGAGAATTCCTCGCTTTCCTCTGGGGTGGGGGTGATGGGAGGAAGGGCGTAGTTGGCAGCGGTCGGCACAGTCCAGGTTGCGTTGGACTTTTTCTGCCCGTCAATGGTGTAATACTGAGACAGGTAGCGCAGATCCTGTACAAAGGGGCCGTTGTAGTTGCCGCGGATATGGGCAACCATCGCGGCGGCGATTCCAAGGCCGTCGGGGTTGTTGAGGATCAGGTCTGTATAGACAGGCTCGCCGTTTACCATAGTATAACTGACACCTTCCACACCAAAGTTATAGTACATATGCCCTTCATCGCTGTAAGCCCAGTCCAGCATACGTGCCGCCGCTTCAACATCCTTGCAGGATGTTGTGATGGCTACGCCGCCCTGGTTGGGAACCAGATTGTCAATCTGCCCCATTTTCGGGGTTTCCCCGGCCTTGGCGGTGGGGTAGGGAACCGGCTGGAGGTTGAAGTTGGGATCTGTGGCGACAGCCGAATTGGTCCATACGCCCAGGCGGCTGCCCGCCCAGCCAAAGGAGGCTCCGGCCTCGCCGCTGGTCACTTTGGCGCTTACCTGGTCAAAGCTGGCTGTCGCAATATCGGGGTCAAGAAGGCCTTCGGAGTACCATTGGTTCATGGTGGCCAGGTATTGCTTGTAGCCTTCTTCCGCAGCTCCAAAATGAACCTTGCCGCCCTCGCCCAAGTAGAAGCCGCGGGGCGCATTGTAGGCATAGGCAAAGGGCATATTGTTGGTCAGGGAAGCCATTGTGAATTCATAGGCAAAGGGTGCAGACGCGCCCTTCTTCTCTTTAAAGGCGGTCAGAACGTCGTGCCATTCGTCGATGCAGGTCGGGGTGGACAGTCCCAGCTCATCCAGCCAGTCCTGGCGGATCATCAGTCCCATTGTCACCTGGAGTCCGGGATCGCCGCGGACAAAGGGGAACATATAATAGTTGCCGTTATCGGTCTTGCACTGGCGGTCAACGTCGGGGCGGGATTCCAGATAAGCCTTCAGGTTCGGGCAGTACTGGTCGATAATATCGTTGAGGGCATAGATATTCCCGTCGGAAATCGCCTTTTCAGGGCCGCCGGGATAGGTCTGCCAAGAGTATTCCATTACATCGGGGAGGGAGCCGTCAGCAATCAATAGGTTGAACTGTTCATTGGCGCCGCCCGTCGGGGGATGCTGGAAGGTGATGTTTACGCCGGTGTTTTCCATCAGGCCCTTGCCGAAGGGGGTTTCACCCAGATTGGTGTAGTCGTGGGAAACTGTTTCATTTAAAGAAGCCCAATAAGTAATAGTGTGGTCCCCGGCCATCGGGTAGGTAAAAGCCTGGGGTTCGTTTCCGCTGTCTGAGGGGGCGGTACTGGCGGTACTATTTGTATTGCCTCCCGCACTGCTGGATTTGCTGCCTGACGGCGTACCGCCTGAAGACGGGCTGCTGCATCCAGCCGTCAGTCCTGCGAGCATAGATACAGAAACCAACAGGGCCAGGGCGATCTTAGTCTTTTTCATGTGATTTCCTCCTGTTTCTTTTTCTATCTTTCTTTTATAAAGACAGAAATGATTGGGAGCGGATTTACAGCCGTTTTCTCAACGGAGCAATACTCCCTGCTACACTCAGAATTTTAGCATGTACCCCCCCCCATGAAAATGGGAAAATATCAAAAAGTATGGGCACAATGTCAAAAATGAGATTGTTTTTTTTAAAAATAGATTGGCATTTTGTGAAATTAGGCTAAATAAGCAATATAATTTTAATATATAAACTATTTTTAAAGAAAAAAGTTTTATAAATCATAATGATATATGTAAATAAAAAGTACCCTGAAATGATCCAGAGTACTTTTCATTGATATAACAAGGAGTTCCATCCACTGGCCTTAAACAAGCCCGCCCCAAAATGCCGCTGAATGATTGGAGATTGTGATCTCGGCGTCATTAGGGAAAAATTCGTCCATAAGCTGACAAAGGCCCTCTATATATTCCTGCTCCTCTGGGGAGCCCGGTTTAGGCGCATATGAGGAGGAAAGGCTGCGTTGGATAAATTTTTCTTTTGTGTAGGCTAGAGGAAAATCAAACCGCTGGCTCTGATATGTTTTTCCCAGCAGGATATCCAGCCTTGGGATTGTTTTTTCCAGGCCATGGCACAAAGATGTGAAACCGGGGCACAGCCTTTGACACAATGTATGCTGGCGGACAGTAAAGGGATCAGAATAATCACGGCAATTGAGAACAGCGAAAAAAATTCCGTCCAGCTTTAAAATGCGCTTACATTCCGTCTGGAATTTCTCCATTTCAAACCAGTGAAGCGCAGATGCTGCTGCAACGATATCCATACTGTGTTCCCCTAATGTAGTCGCCTCTGCCGCTGCTGCAATGGAGATAAAATGGGGATTGCCCGCAAATTCCCGAACCGCCTGTTCGCGCATTTTGGCATTGGGTTCCACACAGTATACGTCAAAGCCATGTTCTATCAGGGGTTTGGCAAAAAGGCCGGTTCCAGAACCAATATCGGCAATCCTACTGCCTGGTTTTATAATTTCCCCAAGGAGGAGTTCTGTCACGCCTTCAGCATAGCCCGGCCTGGCCTTTCGGTAGTTTTCGGCCCGGTTGGTAAATAGTTCTTCATTTGCCATGTCTTTCTCTCCGTTCTGTTTTTCAATGATAGGTTACAGTAAAAGTTTAGGGTACTGGATGGCGTTATTACGGCTCGCCTCATCAGAAACTAGAGGGCTGGGAAGGGTATCATACAGCTCCAGCAGGCTGTCCATACCAAATCTGTATCCAGCAAAGAGCATGAAAGAGGACTTGACGGGAAAGTCTTCAAAGTGCATGATATCCTTTGGATAAGGCCACAAACGTTTGTTCTGTAAATAGGGGAGCAGGAAATCAATTCCATTTTTAATAGTAACGCCCTTTTCGGTCTGGTAAATCCACAGGTCATCCTCTGGCGAGGAAAGCATCTGGCATAATGTTGCTATGTTATCCAGTGCAAAGATAGAGTAGTTATAGGGTTTGGTACGGCCCAGTTCCCGCGGAAAGCTACCTTTAGGGGCCATCTGCGGAAGCAAATGTGTCTTATAGCGGTTCCGGCACATCTCAATAATGGGAAGATTATCAGTGAAAAGAGCAAAAGCTGCCACCTGGACAAAATAACATATGGCATGGTTGTTTGTGGTAACAGCCTCCTCAATTCCGTTTTTGCTGGTGAGCAGCCATCCCAGGTACTGGGTAAACCAGTCCTTCAATCCTTGGTAAACGTTTTTTTCCATTGCGGGGGAGTCCTTTAAGGCTTCAATAGCAAAGGGCAGCTCCGCAATATGGATAGTATCAATAATTCCAAAGTTCCTTCCCGGACAGCGTCCTGGTATTGCCTGGGCGTAGGTAAGGCTGGGGTTCATCCGGGTTTCCGGCAGCAGGAAAAACTCTTGCAGAATTTGGACAGCGCGCTGGGCATAGGCGTCTTTTTTGTCTTGTTGGTAGCCTTGGGCCAAAGCGCAAACATCCCGCCGCATCTGACGCATAATATGGCGGTGCTCATCGAAGTTTCCAGGATTGGTTTCACCGTCCCGATTCATGTAAGGGAGCCCGTCTGGTTTGGAGGGGTCAGGCCAAAAGTAATCTGCATTGGAATAGAAGTCGTGGGGGCCGCCCTCGCTGAGAGGGGCGCAGATATCTGTGATATGCCGGATGGGGTGGGCCAAAGCCCTTTCAGCCTCAAAAGCGGTTTGGGCGTTTGGAGCCGACGGCGGCTGAATCTGATAGCTTTTTTCCAAAGTAAGCATAGATAGAATCCTCCTTCATATGGAACAAATGCGCATTGCCCGCGCAAAGTTCAAATTTCTGCCAAAATTCTAACATAGCGTTACTTTCCTGGATATGGGAAAAAATTAAAATAGATTGGCAAAATCTCAAAAACTGGGGGATTTATTCATTTTTAGAGCGCGGGATGTTTTCGGGCTGGGCAGTTACTAAGTTTCGTTAGTCTTTTCAATTTCTGTATGTATCCCCTTGTACTGTCCCGGTGTAAGCCCGGTTGCCTTTTTAAAAACGCGAATCAATGTACTGCTGTCCCGGAACCCGCACTGTTCTGCAATATGTGTAACTGACTGTCCCTGCATTAAGAGCTTCTTTGCTGCGTCCAGCCTAACCCGCGTGATAAATCCCAACAGGCTTTCCCCGGTCTCGCGCTTAAACAGGGCAGACAGATAAGCAGGAGTTAGATCAAAGTGCATCCCTGTTTGGGAAATATTCAGGTCAGGATTCTGGTAATTCTCCTGTATATAGGAGGAAACGTCCCTGCAAAGCTGTCCCACAGGCGTAGTCTGCTGAATTTGCCCGCGGATCTTTTCACACAGCAGATCCACAAATTCCCCCAGCTTTTCAGGCAGTTCATCAGCCTGGCAATGTTCAACCTCCACAAACCGCACCACAGAAAGCCCATTGACCCCCACCAGGTTCCCGCCCTTAATTAATGCCGACATCATATCGTAGGCCAGGCATTTGGCGACACTAGCCGGATGTATACCCTGATTGAGATGGTTGGCAAATGCTTGATCTATTATCTGCCTGGCTTCTCTGTTCTTGCCTGCTGCAATCAAATCGATCAGCTTTCGTTCCTCATCCAGCGGGAAGGTATATCCGCTTTGCACATCCCGAATATCGCGGTAAAAAACCAAATCGGTTTCCTGCCCAGCCCGTTGGTAGCTTACAGCTTCCAGGGCTTCCTGATAAGAATAGTGTATCCCTTCAATATCCGGGTGGGGATCCCCGGCAGCAGCAGCCACAGTCAAATGAAAATTCTCCTGAATCTGCTGCTGGGTAAAGCGGATATCCTCTTCCAATGCCCCAGGCATATCCTCCTGCTCTGCAGGCATCGCGACAATAGCCGCCGCGTTTTCCCCTGCAGTGGTCATTTCCAATATAAAATGTGCCCCTGCCACCTCCTCAAAAATATTGGTGACTGCAAAACGCAGCAAATCCGCACTGATATTTTCTGTTTGGAGTGGAACGGAGAAAAGCGTCACTAGGTAAGCCTTGGCCTGAAGCAGCCTGCTTTCGCCGCCAACAGTCTCCCTGCGGCAAGGACGCTCCAACAGCGTGTAAAGCTGGTATTGATGCAGGGCTTGCTGGCTGTTCCAAAGGTCGCGCTACTCACTGCCCCGCTTTGTAAAAAAATCCTCAATGTAGCGGTCAAGCTGGTCGTATTCATTCCCAATGCCGAGCGGCCCGACTCCCTCTTGGGAGGAAAACCGGCTGAGAAGCTGCAAAATCGGATGATAATTCCGCTGGGTCAGCCAGCCGGAAAGAGCAAGGCCCAGAAACATACAGATCAATAGTCCCAGGAAGGTATAAAACTGGATCTGCCGCGCGCTTTGCCGGAGAAGGGTTTCCTCAACCAACAATATATAACGCCAGCCTGAAACTGAAGACTCCCTTACCAGCATTCCCATATTTACGCCGCTACTTTTCACCATACGCAGGGAGTTTCCAGGTTCCAGATCGCTGTAGGGAATTTCCAGGGGATCGCCGCCAATGGTATGGCAGATGGTTCGCGAGTCTGGTGCAACAATATAGAAATGAAGCCTTTCATCCCAGCTAAACTGTTGGAGCCGCTGTCGAAGCACCGTAAGATCCACGGTAACAAGTACAGTTCCAGTATTTTTGCTGTAAGAGTTATCAATAGTGGTGCGTGGAAAAAGGACAAATTGCTTTCCGTCACTAATCCGCAGGGAGATCATATCCCAAAGGATATGAGGCTGACGGACATAATCATGGAAGCTTTCCTGGTCTATGTCATCCGATTTGCAGTAAAGACCATAATAGACATCTTGGGACATATACCCGGACGGGCAGATCACCCCGTTCGGCATATTAAGCACAAGGGATACAGTGGAAATATTGGGATGGCCCAAAAGGATATGCTGAAGCTCATCTCTGACATCCACAGTCATAAGCTGATCTTCCGGCTGCATAACAGTCCCAATACGCGTTGCTTTTTGGATACAGGTATTTAACAGGATTTGGTTGAAGACTTGTTCTACTTCATTTAAGTAAGCATCCATATCAATGCGAACCTGCTCCAGCGCAGAATTGTACATCTGCTCCGACTCTTCCCGAATGGTGCGGTAAGACCGATTATACAGCAGCAGACAAAGGAAAGTTGGTACTGCTAATACCAAAAGGTAAGAAATAAACCATTTTTTCAGCAGGGAACCGTTTTTCAGTTTGAGCCGCCAAGCCCTTTCTAAATTCATCCACAAACCACCTCTGTATATTTTTAACCAAAGCCAGCAAGAAGTCCCCCCTCTAAAGTGGGGGATGGAACATCATTCGTGAGAACCGTGGGGCACACGGGGTTAGCTCGTTGACACTGTACTCATTAGAGTGCTTGAGCGAGAAGCCCCCGCCTCTTTGGCAGCGGGAGTATGCCACCAGATACAATGCCAAATCTAATGTTTTTCTTATTTTACTATTATATACTCATTTTGTCCACACTTCGATTTATTCATGGTGGATGTATTATGGCTGTTTTGGAGGAATTCGCCTGGCCAAAAAAAGATTTTTACCATTACCACTTTGGAAACGGTTCTTTTGTGGAATGTGAGTACCAACATTCTATTTTAAAAATAGTAAAATTGGGCTGAGCCATCTTCTATATAGATAAGACAGGAATATAAGGGACATAAATATTTTTCCGATCTGCTTCTTACGTCCTGCCAATATTCGCGTCTGATACATTTATCAATCCCTTTTAAAAATATCCCTTGTATACACTTTATCTTTTACATCATCCAAACATTCATCATACCGGTTCGCTATAATTATCTGGCTGATACTTTTAAAACGATCTAATTCATTTATAACTTTATTTCCAAAAAATGTACTGCCATTAGCAAGTGTCGGCTCATAGATAACCACAGTTGCACCTTTCGTTTTAATACGTTTCATAATCCCTTGAATACTGCTTTGGCGGAAATTATCAGAATTGCTCTTCATTGTTAGACGGTATACCCCTATTACTATTTCCCTTTCTTTCCCCCTGCCATAACCTTCCCCAGAGTAACTACAGGCCCCTGCAATCTGTAAGACACGATCCGCAATAAAATCCTTTCTTGTCCGGTTGCTCTCTATAATTGCTTCTATCAGATTCTCTGGCACATCCTCATAATTTGCCAGAAGCTGTTTCGTGTCTTTCGGCAGGCAGTACCCGCCGTAACCAAATGATGGATTATTGTAGTGGGAACCTATCCTTGGATCAAGGCATACCCCATTGATAATTTCTGCTGTGTTCAGCCCTTTCGATTCAGCATATGTATCCAGTTCATTAAAGTAGGAAATCCGCAGCGCCAGATAAGTATTGGCAAACAGCTTTACTGCCTCGGCTTCTGTAACCCCTATAATAAGTGTTTCTATTTTCTCCTTCAACGCACCTTCCTGCAATAACGCAGCAAATATGTTTGCTGCGCTGACTTGTTCAGCACTCTGCATATCTGCCCCAACAATAATACGCGACGGGTACAGGTTATCATAAAGCGCCTTGGACTCCCTTAAAAATTCCGGGCTAAACAGGAGATTGCCACAATGATATTTCTCCCGTACCATTGCTGTAAACCCTACAGGGACTGTGGACTTAATGACTATGGAGCAATTTGGATTGCAGTTAATAGCCAGCTTAATCACATTTTCCACTGCAGACGTATCAAAAAAATTTTTCTGGCTGTCATAATTTGTTGGGGCCGCAATAATGACAAAATCAGCTGAACTATATGCTTCCTCTGCATTGAGCGCAGCTGTAAGGTTAAGCGGTTTTTCACGCATATATTTCTCAATGTACTCGTCCTGGATCGGTGAAATCCTATTGTTGATTTTCTCTACCTTCTCTGGAACAATATCCACAGCAGTCACTTTATGATTCTGTGCAAGAAGAACCGCTAACGATAAACCCACATATCCTGTCCCCGCTACTGCTATGTTATAAATTTTATCCATCCTGCACCCTTCCTTTATACACCCTAAAAAGTTATTTTTCTTCGGGTATTCCGTTCATGTATTGCAGTTTTGCCGCTATTATGTTTGCGGCCTTCCCTAAGATTCTTCCCAAAAGCCTGTCATAGACATGTGAAATAAACAGTGTAATGATTACATAACATATAATCAATATAAGTGCACAACCAATTAAAGGGATACCCTTATTTGCTAAATTCTCAATTACAGCATATTTTCCATATGTCAGCCAAAAAATAGCCGACATGTATTAAATAAATCAGTAAAGAATACCTGGTTATCCAGTATATATTGCTTCCACTGTGATATATTTTTGTACAGTGGAGTTGCTTCTCTCTTGATCCTGTAAATAGGCGATATATCTATTAATTTGGTCTAATGTTAATAAACTATTTTTACTTTCCATAGGAAACCTCCTTGTTTTTTCTCCCCTCTATTTTAGCAAATTTAAATATATTTCGACATTGTTTTCAAATAAAAAGTTCAGTAAGAATTTTTTCCTTATCTGTACAAAACAAATGTTTTAAAATTTGATTTACAATAAAAAATAGCGGAAGGAATTTAGATAGATTCCTTCCGCTATACTTTCGGCTATCCTTAAGATAAAACAATACTAAAAGGGGCTTTGTCAGCAATATACATCTTTCCCCTCCGCTCGTCTGGGGTATCTCCGGGTTTGCGGAGCATCCGGCGATGCGGCTGCATATGGCAAGGCCAAGTCCCGCGGCCCTGATCCCTTACTTCAATAACGGTAAAGTTCCCTTTTTCCTCTATGGATACCGCACAACCTCCGTGTCCTGGGGAGGCCCTCAGGGCGTTCTGAATCAGGTTGGAGGTCAGACTGTACAGCAGCGCCTCATCCCCATAAACGGATTCGGCCTTTACCGCAAAGCAAACCCGCTAGGGATAAGCGCCCCGCAGGCTTTCCACCAGGCCGCTTGCCGTCAGGCTGATAAGCTCCATCATTTTCCGCAGATTAGTTAAGCTGAGACTGTAAAAATTTGACCCCACATTTCAGAAACAATCGTTTTACTATTATCAAATATTGA
The DNA here is from genome assembly GCA_948465665.1 of uncultured Clostridia bacterium. Taxonomy (GTDB): domain Bacteria; phylum Bacillota; class Clostridia; order Oscillospirales; family Ruminococcaceae; genus UBA1405. The sequence continues at coordinate 24,361 of CAOJXI010000007.1, forward strand.
CAAATTAACACTCTTAAGATATCCTATTATCATAAATTATCACATTCTATTGGAATTCACGAAATAACAAGGCGGTGGTTAAAATAGATTTTTTAAGTTCAGCAGTTGTCCTTGTATCTGCATTGACAGGAATGGCCTTGACCGTATATGATGAAACTACTGATATCTTGAATCAATTTGAAAGCGACTACTGTTTTTCGCCCCAGTTGCAACAAATATACACCGCCAAAGAACTGGAAAAGCTATTACTGCACATTAATGATTGTCAAATCTACAGATTAAATGAACCATTAGACACTTGCTTGATAATATTCAAAGCCGGCAGCCATTGGCTGCTGCTGGGCCCTTACATAGAAAAGAGCTGGAGCGAACATTCTGCTCGTGTTTTGCTCGCAAAAATGGGAACCTCAGAGGCATTGCTTTCATCATATAAAATGTATTACTTCCGTTTTCCTATTGTCCAGCGGGACTTTGCACTCAAAACTGCGCTTCTCATAGCGGAACATATGGGCTGCGGCAGGATGACGGTAAAGGATGTTCAAATAAAGTCAGAATGTATTGGTTCCTATCTTATTTCCCCGGAATACACAAATGCTGATGCTGATGAAGTGAATCGCCGTTATCAACTGGAAGACCGTTTCGTTGCTGCGGTAAGACAAGGTGATGTACAGAAAGCAATTGAATCGTGGAAAGCTATGGGTAAGGCGTGTACAGGCATTTATTTTATGACCGATAGTATCCACGACCAATTAGCGGGAGCGGCTAGTGGGAGAACATTGATTCGTTTGGGGGCTAAGCAGGGCGGCATCAGCCCAATACTTATTGATTCTATTAGTCAGGAATATGCTCAAAGGATGAAGCAGGTTACAAGTAAGCAGGAAGTGGCACGTCTGTTTCTTGAGATGACCGCACGAATGTGCGATGAGGTAAGCAAACAGCAGCGCTCCAATCGGTCCCCTGCTGTTCAAAAGGCAGTGGATTATATATTGGTCAATATGAGCAAGTCCATGACAGTGGCAGAAATTGCGCGGGCTGCGGGAATAGACCGGCATCAGCTATCAAAAGACTTTTATCGGGAAACCGGCAGGACAGTGAAGCAGTATCTGACCATGCAGCGATGTGAAGTAGCTGCTGATTTGCTATTGGACAGCAGGGCAAGCATACAAGAGATTGCGGCATATGTGGGATATGAAGATACTAACTATTTTTCCAAAGTATTCAAGGCCGATAAGGGGGTCTCACCTCAAATGTATCGGGCATCCCAAGGAGTACGCTAATTAACAAGACAATATACAAATTTTCATCCAGTTTTTCCTGAACAGAGCCAGTTTTTTCTAACAGGCTCTGATTTTTTTTGTTAAAATTTACTCAATATGAGTTCGATAAAATCTTCCTCTGAATTGTAAGGTTATCGGTATTAGGTACGCCATCATCCGCAAACCGTTGGTTTGCTGGATGGCTGCAAGAGGAAACTTTCAGCTTCGTCAAA
>CAOJXI010000008.1 GCA_948465665.1 uncultured Clostridia bacterium
CTAACCGCTTCGTCAGTATTCAAAATCAAAAGCCCGCTGGAATTGCTTCGGGGGTAGGATAAGATTGGGATTGGAACCGGCTTCGTTGGGGAAGCCCCATTAAGCGGGCTTTCTTCCTCTTCGCCAAACTCCGCAGAGTTTGACGAAGCTGAAAGTTTTCTCTTGCAGCCATCCAGCAAACCAACGGTTTGCGGATGATGGCGTACCGAAAGCAGAAAACTATTAAGTTAATCAGGACATAAAAGCTGTTTCACCCATCCCAAAGAACCCCCAACCGTTGAATTCCAGGCGAAGATAACAAAATACCGCTTCCCATAAACGGGAAGCGGTATTTTGTTTGAGATTAAGCGTAAGTATTCAACAGATGTCCAAAAGAAGGAGCGGCCTGTTGAGGAGCCATTTGCTGAATCAAGCTAAGGGCTGCGGCCTCCTGGGTTTCCATGCTCTTTTTCAGGATGGAAATTTCGGCAGCCTGGGCGGTCTGTTGCATACTCATCTCAACGGACATGGCAGCAATGCTTGTGCTAATATCCATAATGTTCAGCTCCTTTCTGAAGGTTATTATACATCATAACAAAGCGGTTTGCAATATGTTTTTGGCAGAAAACAGTTTATGATTTCTCCCCGCGGTAGAATTTAATCAACGCCTGGGTGCCATCGTTTTCCAGCCCCATCCCTGCCATTTTTTCATAAAGGGACAGTACAGATTCCAGCATTTCCAAACGGATTCCCCGGCTCTGGCTTTCCTCGTGGATGATTTTCATGTCCTTTATAAAATGTTTGATAAAGAATCCCGGCGCAAAATCCCCTTTTAAAGCCCTGGGAGCCATGTTGTTAATCTGCCAGCTTCCCGCTGCGCCACCGCCAATGGCTGATAACATTTTTTCCGGGTCTAAACCTGCCTTTTCAGCATAAGCGATTGCTTCCGTGTAAGCAGCGGTTGCACCTGCCACAGCGATTTGATTCGCTGCTTTGGTGTGCTGTCCCGCTCCTGCCGGGCCCATCAGAAGGATGCTTTTGCCCATACATTGGAATAACGGGAGGACTTCATCAAAATCCGCCTTGTCACCTCCAACCATAATGGATAAGGTGCCGTTGCGTGCCCCGCTGTCCCCGCCGGAAACAGGAGCATCCATAACACGGATACCCTTTTCTTTTCCGAGCTTGTACAGCTTTTCAGCCAAAGCAGGGGAGGAGGTTGTCATATCAACTGCTATCGCGCCTTTTTTGGCGCTGTCAAGAATTCCCCCTTGGCTTAAAAATACTTCTTCAACATCTTTGGGATAGCCTACCATGACAAAAATATAATCCGCGTCCTGTACTGCTTCCGCTATGGTATGGCAGGGAACCAGGCCGAATTCCTCTTTCAAGGGAAGGAGTTTTTCATAACGGCGGGTGTATGCTGTTACTGTGTAGCCTGCTTTGGCGAGGTGCCCCGCCTGTTGGCTGCCCATAACGCCGGTTCCAATCCATGCCGCTTTTTTCATTTTTGGTCATTCCTTTCTTTGGCTTTTCTTTTATTGTAAAATTCATAGAACAGCAGAATTTCGACAGGAATTTGGAGCTTATCCCAGTTCCTGGCATTAGGTACGCCATCATCGCAAACCGTTGGTTTGCTGGATGGCTGCAAGAGGAAACCTGGAGGTTTTGTCCAACTCTGGCGGGCTGAGTTCAGCAGAGCTGAACTGGCGACCAAAGGAACTTTTTAGGAAAGTTCCTCTGGACTCTTCAAACCTTTTTAATCCGCCTTAGTTTGTACTCATCTCAGCTTATCCCCGCAAATCAGCTTTTCTGCCTACTCCCCAAATTTTTCCGCAGCATCCACAACCCACAGCAAATGCTCCAAATCAATATCAGACGGCAATGTACAATCAGCCCCGATCATAACTCCCGTTGTCCCGGAACTTTCCAAAAGTTCCCTGGTAAACTTCTGTATTTCCTCTTTACTCCCCTGATAAAGCAGTCCGGTTTTCCGGTTATCAAACCCGCCCAAAACGGTTTTTCCCTCAAAAAACTTCCTGCCTTCCGCCAATCCAAGCTTCTCAATAAAAACCGCCCAGTTGACAGCTTTCGCGGGATAATCCTTCCAATTTTCGAGATGGTTTGGAATTCCGGCCCAGCCGCAGCAGTGGAGGATATTTGTCCGGCTCACCTGATTAACCTGCTCCAAAACGTATTTGTCGCTTGGCGTAATCAATTTTCTGTATTCCTCATGAGTAAACCGGTCTTTTTCTCCACCCTGGACGCAGTAATAAACCCCGTCGCAGCCCGCCTCAGTAACACAAAGCTGTGCTAAAAGCCCGTTAGACTTTGCAATAACATCCAGGGCATATAAAACGGATTCCGGGTCTTGCCGGAGATGTTCCATAACCAAATCATCCCCCGCCTTAAAGCGGATAGAGGAAAAGGGGGCAAAGATGTTGTAAAAAGCGCAGTTATCCCGTCCAATTCCCTGGACAACGGCTTTAGCCCGCTCTACCTGTTCCCGAATGAAGGGATGGTCAGCAGTCAAAGGTTCCAGCTTTCTCCAGTCGGAAGGTTTTTCAATGGGAAAATCCAGCGGATAGGTAAAGTACCCATCACACATAATTTTCATAAAGTCGGGATGGTTGGAGCGGTAATATTCCATGTGTGCGTCAATGCACGCCTGCCCGTCGCGTTTGCCTTCCGGGAAATGGAACCAGAACCCAACAGGAACCCGGTCTACAGGCTTTTGTTCAAACGCCGCCATTAAGCGTTCGCGCTTTGACATTTTGTTTGACATAAAAAATCCCCCTTTTTAACAAAACATGTTTCTATATATTGTAAGCAAATTCTCCGTTTTTTTGGTTGATACCGTAAAAGTCGGCAAAAGACAAACGGAAAATTTTGTTTTGCTTTCCGCTGATATCAATACTGTTTTTAATGAGGTATAAATATAAACCGCTGTTTGAAATATCTCCCAAGGAAAGGAACCCTGTTAATTTCCCATCTTTAACAATCGCTTTTTTATATTCGCTTTGGGTTTTATGAACCAGGATTTCCGCGCCTTCTGTTAAATCCAGCCTTCCAACAGATAACATGGTAATGCCGAAAAAGTTGCTGGTGTTTTTAAAAGGGTAGGGCTTTTCATAAACGGTAGGAATACCCGCCATATTTTCCGCGGCAGCTTCCCCCTGTGAAACCGCGTCCGGCCAAACGCCGGAAAGCCCGGTGCAGTCCCCGGCAGCGTAAACATCAACAGCAGAAGTGCGAAGGTGTTCGTCTGTGCAAATCGCCCTTTCAACGGCAATCCCGCTGTCCTGCGCCAGTTGGATCCGAGGACGAACCCCGGCAGCCATTATGATAAAGTCGCATGGAACATGTTCCCCAGTGGATAGGATTACCTCAGTAATATTTCCATCTTTGTCTGTAACTGCATCGCTCGCGCCAATTCCCAAAAGGAACCTGCATCCGTGTTCTTCAAATGCTTTTTGATAAATACTGGCGGCATAATCATCAGTCTGAAGGGGCATAACGCGGGGAGCCATTTCCGCAATGGTAATTTCCGCGCCGCGCTCACAAAGGGCAGACGCGGCATCTAATCCCACTAAACCGGAACCTACGATAAATACCCGTTTGCCTTTTGCAAAAGCCTGATCAATTTTCAGAGCGTCGCTCAAGTCCCGGAAGCCAAATACATTGGGAGCCTCCCGGAAATGGGGGATAGGCGGAATAAAGAAACCAGAACCGGTTGCAATTAATAACTTGTCATAGGGGGCGGAATAATTGTCCCCATAGAAAACAGTTTTGGCTTCTGTATCAATTTTAGTAACGGCTTCGCAGGTAATATGGGTAATGTCGTTTCTTTCAAAAAAATCCGCATCCACAAAGTTGATTCTCTGTGCGTCCCGTTCATGGCTCAGGTATTTATGCAGCATACAGCGGGAATGAACTTTTTCGTCAATGGAAATGACAGTAATAATGTCCTCGGGACGAAGAATGCGGAGTGTCTTTGCAGCACTGATTCCAGCTGCGCCAGCTCCTATTATGATAAACCGTTCCATCCTCAGTTCACACCTCCCTCACTTCTATGGCCTTTTTGGGACAGGCACGCACACAGGCAGGGCCTTCCTCCAAATGGGCGCAAAAATCACATTTAATGATATGTTTCCGATCCGGGGAAATGGCTGGGACACCATAGCGGCAGCTCATCACGCACATGTAACAGGCAGCGCATTTTTCCGCGTCGTATTCGACCAGCCCGCTTTCCATATTCTTGTGCAGCGCGCCGCTCATACATGCCCCGGCGCAGTCCGGTATGTCGCAATGCCGGCAGAAGACAGGGGAGTACCCGCCTTTTCCATCAGAAAGGATTCGGTTGCGGGACTGGTTCCGGGGATCCAGCAGGTCTAAAGTATAGATTCCTGTTCCTCCATCCTGACGATGGGATTCCATGCAGGCCAGGGAACAGTTTTTGCACCCGTCGCACTTGGCAGGATCAATAAAAATTCGTTTCATTTTAACAGTCCCCCTAAATCTTCAAAGCCCTGCGTTTTTCCTCAATAATGGCTTCCAGTTGGTTGGCGGCAGATTTTCCGTCAGGGTCAATAATAACGCGGCCCCCAGTCAAGCCAACCATATCTTCTGTTAAAATTTTTGTAACAAGCTTGCTGCCGGTTACAAAAGGCGGAACGCCCAAATGCAGGGGAAGCCCCAAAGCCAAAGCAAAGGAACCGTCAGCCAAAGCCTGTTCTTCCAGCCATTGCGCGGCAGAAATAACAAGGGGAAGCTGTGGCAGGTCAACGCCCAATTCACGGGCAATTTCTGTTGCAACAATTTCCAGCCGCCCGATTGCAAGGCATGGGCCGAAATTCAAAACAGGCGGGATACCCAGTTCTTTACAAACCGCTTTCAGATTGGGCCCGGCAAGTTCAGCAGCTTCAGGGGTCATCATGCCTATATTTTCCAACCCGCCGGAAGAACAGCCTGCTGTTAAAACCAGGATATCTTTTGCAATCAGTTCCTTTGTCAGTTCAGCGGTAAGGGTATCATGTCCATAAGCTACACTGGAACATCCCACAACGCCAGCCAGCCCTTTAATTTTGCCGCTGGCAATCAGGTCAATCAGCGGCTTCCAGCTTCCGCCCAGGAAAGCTTTCAGGCTTCCTTCGCTTATGCCAGTAAGGGTGTTTTTATTGCCATGTTCTGTGAATAGATTCATTGGAACCTGTCCACGGCGGGATTTGTACGCTTCGATAATCTCGTCAATAATTTTGTCGCCGTCCTCCTGGCGGGTTTCATAGTGGAAGGGAATCAGGTCAGCGTTGGCTTTTTTCGCTACAACGTCCAGGCAAATTTGTTTAATTTTCAGTTTTTCACAGATTGGTTCAATGCCGGGAAGGGTACAGTTAAATTCGCTGAGTACCGCGTCGATTGCGCCGCAGGAAAGCACAGCTTCCGATATGTAATTATTGCCTGCATGGCCATCGAAAATTTCCGTATAATGTGCGCCGCGAAGCTGAAGGTCTTGGCCGACACAGGTACACCCAACCAGTTTAAAGCCCTTTGCTCCAGCGGCTTTTGCCTTGGCGGTTACATCGTCGTCTAAAAGCCTGTCCTGAATATAGGTAAACAAAGAGTGCTGGTGCCCGGTAATCAGGATGTTGATATAATTGGGGTCAATGACATTCATGCCAACAGGGGCGGTACGGATTTCCGGGTCTCCCAAAACCACGTCATTCAAGAGGTTTGTCAACTGCAAGCCGTATAGACCTGTGGAAATTCCAAGGCGCAGACAGGAAACCAGCATTTCTGCCGGGTCTGAACTGAGGTTGGTTGAGGTTTTTACCACATTAAGAAAAACTTCGCCTTTGGCGCCGCCAGGCATAATCCCCAGTTCCTTCCAACGCTTTACACGGGGGGAATAGGCAAGCTTTTCCACCAGTTCCATTGGCTCATATTCCGGGCGGTAAAGGTCTGAAAGAACCGCATCCGCTACCTTTACGCATAAATCATATTTATCTTTCCCAGTTACTCCCAGAAGTCCCGCAAGATGGTTTAACGCCTTTTCGCTGCGGATTTTGTCCTTGTGCAGACCAGTATTTTTTAATTGGCGGGCGGTATTTTCTACTACATGGATGTAACAGCCGGAACCTGCGGCAACCGCGCGGAGAAAATTTCTGGCTACTATTGTATCTGCATTAGCTCCACAGATTCCGCGGGGGGATTCCGGCGTAATGCGGCAGGGGCCGTTTGCACATAAGCGGCAGCATACCCCTTGCAGGCCAAAGCCGCATTTTGTGGACTGCCCTTCAACGCGGTGGTGCGCTGTCTCCAATGGAATCCGGCGGATGTATTCCTCCATAGGTTTATCCGCGCTGGGGCAGGTGTTGCAGTTGATGCAGTCAGTGCAGTTGTTCATAAGATTTGTTCCTCCTTTTTATTAAATGTTTATTTAAAAAGTAAAAAATTAGCAATTTGCACAGAAAACAGTATATGCGGGAAAAGAAGGGGAAAGGGATAATAAAGCAAAACGGGGGAACGCTATGGATGGCCAGAGAAACCAATTTGCCGTTAAGCGACAAATTCAATAAAATAAAAGAATCCATCCCTGTAACTGATCTTTTCTATTATGAAAATATCTTCAAAGCGAGGTAACTTGAAAATGAAAAATACTTTGTTAGCATTGGCGGCGATTTTGGCAGTTGCCTTTGTCGGATGCGGCAGAAATCCGCGTCCAAGCAGTTCATCTGTTTCGTCGTCTGTTTCATCGGAAGCGTCCACATCCTCCGGTTCTGAAAGTATGGGGACTTCCAGCTCATCCAGCTCTTTAAGTTCTTCCAACACATCGGATAGTTCCCAAAGCTCTTCTGACAGCTCAGACATTTCTTCCTCTACAACAAGCAATTCTGCTTCCTCTCAGCCTGATGGCGTGATTTCCGAAGAAGTTATTCCAGATGCCGACGGGAGCAGCTCTGATTTGGGAAGTTCATCTTCTGGAATTTCCGGGAGCCTTTCCAGCAGCTCCAATTCTATGACTTCCAGCTCGCTTTCCGGTTCAACCTCCAGCTCCCAGACTTCGTCCAGCGGAGTTTCTTCTTCCTCTAAGTAAGCTCCTGCCTTTCCCGAAATATTGCGGGGAAGCCGGATATTGTTGGATATCCGGCTTCTTTTACTTAATATAACGTAGGTTCTATATAGCAAATTTGCGGGAGAAACCTAAGATGAGTACAAGCTGAGGAGGATTAAAAGGTTTCGGGTCCAGGGGGGTTGTGCAGCGGAGCTGCACTCCTAAAAAGCCCCCGGCAGGTCCAGGACGGCGTCACTAGAGCCGAAAACCATAAAATTGAGAGTGCCTTTTCATCTTAGGCTAAAACCTTGTCAAGAGTTTCAATCATCTTCTCAATGTTAATCGGTTTTGCAATATGCCCGTTCATGCCACATTGAAGGGCATTTTGCCGATCCTCCTCAAAGGCGTTTGCAGTCATAGCAAGTATTGGTATTCCCGCCAGATCTTTATTTTCCAGTTTGCGGATCAGCTTGGTTGCTTCATACCCATCCATAACAGGCATCTGGACATCCATAAGAACTAAATTATAATATCCAGGCTGGGAACTTTTAAGCATATTCACGGCAATCTGCCCGTTATCGGCAACTTCTGTTGTAAAACCGGCTTCCTCTAAGATAACAGTAGCGATTTCCTGGTTCAATGGATTATCCTCCGCTAAAAGGATCCTTCCAGAATGAAGCTTTTGCAGCCTATCTTTTTTCATTTGTGCTTCATCGCTGCTGTCCGTATCGACAATGGAGCTGAGACAGCTCCTCAATTCAGATAAAAATAAAGGTTTGCTGCAAAAAGCGCTTACGCCAGCTTCCCGCGCCTCATCCTCAATATCTGACCAGTCATAAGCAGTCAGAACTATAATAGGGACGTTTCCACCGGTTTCCTTCCGAATTCTCCGGGCCACTTCAATACCATTCATATCCGGCATTAGCCAGTCAATTACATAAACAGAATACATGTCGTTGCGCATAACTGCTTGGTGTGTACGCAAAACAGCTTCCCGGCCCGAAAGGGTCCATTCTGCACGCATACCAATCTGTTGAAGCATATAGGACACGCTGTCACAGGTATTAAAATCATCATCCACTACCAGGGCCCGGCAGTTTTTAAGCTTTCGGATTTCAGGGATGGTTTTCGTTTCGCTGCTCAACCGGAAGGTAAGGGAAACCAAAAACTCTGTCCCTACGTTCTTTTCGCTTTTTACCTGGATAGTTCCATTCATCATGTCAACAATATTTTTGGTAATTGCCATTCCCAGTCCGGTTCCCTGAATACCGCTGATCGTGGAATTCCGTTCCCTTTCAAATGGTTCGAAAATATGATCGACAAAATCCTTGCTCATGCCGATGCCATTGTCCTTAATGCAGAACTCATAGGTCGCATAGCCTTCCGGCGCTCCGGCCTTTTCGGAAATCCTCATGCTGACAATGCCGCCAGCAGTTGTATATTTGATAGAATTGCTTAACAGGTTCAAAAGAAGCTGGTTCAACCGCAGTTTATCACAATAAATATCTTCATCTAAAACATCGACCGCGTCAATATACAAATCCAGTTGCTTTGAACGTACATCTGCCTGGACAATGCTCCGCAGCCCATGAAGGATATCAGGCAGGCTGCAAAGTGTTTCTTCCAAACGCATTTTGCCGCTTTCTATGCGGCTCATATCCAAAACATCGTTAATCAGGCTTACCAGATGGTTTCCTGAAGTCAGTATCTTTTTCAGGTATTCCTGAACCTGATCTTTTCGGTCAATATGGGTAAGCGCCAGGGTGGTAAAGCCGACAATGGCGTTCATAGGCGTGCGGATGTCATGGGACATATTGGAGAGGAATATACTTTTGGCTTTACTGGCCCTGTTAGCCTGTAAAAGCGCATCTTCCAACAGGGTTTTCTTTTCCATTTCTTCACGCGTTGCATCATCCACGTTGCGGAATCCCAGTACAATCCTGTGGCGTTTCCCCCAGTTTCCGGCACGCACTGCCTTAATCTGATAATATACCACTTTTCCGTTAATGCAGGAACGATAATTGATATAATAAGTTTTTCCTTCAGATAAAACATGTTTTAATTTTTCCTGCGAACATGTACGGCGCAGTGCCTCCTGATCGTCCGCATGGACAAAACGCTGTATATATTGTTCCATGCTGTCCTGGAAGGTAATTTTTCCTTGGAAAATGGGGGCAATTGACTGGTCAACTCCTTCAGCTAACTGGAGAAGGTCTCCCTCTCCGCTGTCCAGGTTAAAAAAGCATACCAAAGTATAATCGACGCTTAAAGCGTGGATAAGCTCCATCTGACGGCGCTCGTTTTCATTTCTTTCCTCCTGCTCCCGCAGCTTTTGGGCAGTACAATCTAACAGGAACCGTTGATAAAACAGCTCCCCGTTTTCTTCTACCAGCTTGACATTCCCCATGATATGAAATATTTTACCATCTTTATGCTGTACCCGGTACTCTACACTGATGGAATCTTCCGCCTTTTTTAACGATTGGATACATTTGCGCAGCTTGGGCTTATCTTCATCCATAACGGATGCCGCAACCGTAGAAAAGCCGTCCTCCATCATTTCTTCTTCTGTTTCATAGCCCAGAATTTGAAGCGCCGCCCGGTTAATGCGGACAATATTAGAGCCATCCAGCGTATGATATATAACCCCGCAGTCCATCGTGGTAAATATTGTCTCAAGGGCCTGGTTCTTTGTAATAATTTCCTGGCGGTACTCCTGTTCCTTGGTGGTATCAATTGCAACGCCTACGGTTCCCATAACGCTGCCGTCTAAATCGAACAAAGGCGATTTATAAGTCGTAAGCAGCCGCGTTCCTTCGCTGGTCTTTATAACTTCTTCTGATACTAAGGTTTCTTTCCGGGTCATTACTTCATGTTCTGACTCGATACAGGCAGGATCGTCGTATTCAACGTCCCAAATATAGGCGTGGCGCTGCCCTTCCACCTGTTTTTTGGTTTTGTGAACTGTTTTGCAGAAACTGTCATTTACCTTTTTATGGACTCCAATTTTATCTTTATACCATATCAGGTTTGGAGAACTGTTAATTGTGGTTTCCAGGTAGTGGCTGGTCTGCCAGAAATCCTTTTCCTGTTTATAGGACTGCTGCCAGCGCAGAAACCGGAACTGGATTTCCTCCGCACTCATCGGCAGAGTCCAAACATCGGTTACTTCCGCCAGACTATCGGAAATTTCCTCCATCTGTTTTTTATCCGCCAATAGAACCAATTCCGCATTTGCCCGTTTTCCCTTTAGCAGTTTGTGCAGTATATCCCTGGCATCCATCCCATCCAAGTCTGCCAAAATGACATCCGCCTTTGCTAAAGCTGATTGGTCGGGTTCCTCGCCTTCATCGAATTCATGCGTAAAATGTTCTAATGGGACAATCCCTTTCATTATTTCAAATGCTTTGCGCTGAATTCCTACTAAATAGAAACGAATACAGCAATGATACATATTATGTCTCCCCCTTGCGCATTGCAAATGACTAACTTGGGTTTATACCTTTCAGTATGAGCTCTGCTCCAGGAATATTTCCCCCACAAATAATTCATTCGCTTATGTGTTATATTTTACCAACCCCATTATACTTTGTCAATATAACGGTTTTTACCAAACGTGAAATTATGCGGCTGTAAAAGGCTGGTTGTATATTTACATTTTCGCTAAAAATGAATCCCAAAAGGTAAAAATCCAGATAGCATCTCTATATTTTTAGTATATAAATCATATATCATTCTAATAAAAAGAGAACTAATAAAATAATCTAATATAAAAAAGAAAGAGTGATTTTTAAAAGTTTATTTTCCTAACAAAAATAGGGGATATTTTCCCAAATTTCCGACATTAAAATTTATTTTTACAGTTTTTTCTTTTTAATGCCGGGTGGGAAACTTCCCTGGCGCTGGAACCCAGTTTTTTAAATCTATGCTTTAGGCCGTGCTATTCTTTGGCTGATGACATCGCTTTCGATTTTACCTGTGTTGTTACCTCCAAACGTTTTGCCTGCAAGGCAACGCGTGCCCGAACCTGTTGAAGAAACGATTTAGGCCCTAATACCCGCGCCACTGGGCCAAATCCCAGAATCCGAATTAAAACTTCTGTTTCATCTGACTTTTGATACCATATTTTTACCTTGCAATGTCCGGTTTGATGGTCAAGAATAGTTTCCTTTTTATAAGATGAAAATTCTACCAGAAAACGTTCCACCCCGTTTCGTTCCGGTGAAAGATCTACTTCAACCGGCTGGCTGCACTGCTGCTTTTTCATCCATTCCTGAAATAATAACCGTTCTGAGGGAGCTTCAAATTTTCCATAGTAAGGACTGACCATTAAAACCCGGCCCAAATTAATGGTAGCGTATCCTGCAAGCCGTCCATGATGCAGCCTTTGGCAGTATACCCGGAATTTATCGTCCTTTTCAGAAAATTCCAATTGCAGGGGAAGATAAACGCCCCTATGAATCCTAGGATTTTCCAAACCGTCATGAGTCCCGGCTTGGAAGGAGATTTCGAGGGCATTTCCATCCTGTAAAGCGGAAAGCACCATACGGAAATTTTTTTGGTATGCGGAGCATTGATAAGGATCGCCGTCCTGGTACTGGTCAAAACAGCGGAAATCTTTATTTTGATATAAAGGGGCAATCCCCTCCAATGCCTGGGACAGCCTCCCTAAAAGTTCATAGGAAAGGAACAGGGGAGCCTTTGGATCAGAAACCACAGCAGAAAGCCACCTTCGTTCAAGGAGGGTCAGCGGCCTTTTCGGCAGGGAGTGCAGACGGCTTTTCCAACGGGGCGGCGTCCCGGAAAGTTTCTCTAAAAAGGGCCATCCATCCTCCCCAAGCAGTTTGGGGAGCAGGTATATTGATGTTTCCGCAAATCCCATACGGTCTGCCATCTTCTGGATTTCTTCCCGGCTCAGCCCGTTCCTTCCCGGGTTTCCACAAACCCGCAAAAGATAACAAGTCATTTGATAATATGCGCCGAACACTTCTGAAAATAATTCCAATACTATCCGTCCTCCCCTCCATAAATCTTTGCCATACGTTCCATATCGCTGTAAAAGCGCCGGACAACCTGGGAATTGTCCCCCTCCGCTTTAAAAATCCTCCCGGTAAATGTTTTAACCCATTCCATCAATTCGTTTGAATCTGAGACATAAATACAATAACGGAAACGGTTTATCCCCACCTGTTCGACTGTCCCGCCGCGGCCTTCCCGGAGGAGCCGGTGCAGGATGTATTTTTCCCTTTTTTCATCTATAAACAGCTCCATTGAAAATCGTTCCCGTTTTGGCCTCCAGGTTATGGCAGAACCCCAGGCGGCGTTTATACTTTCCTCTCCCTGCTGGCGGATCTTTTCTAATTCCGGCGGGCAGGCCCCCAGGCGTTTGATAGATTGGATGTAATCCAACCGGAAGGAATGGAAGTTTTTACGTTTGTCTCCATAGAGGACAAGGTATCTCCTCCCGGTTTGCGCACTGACTAAAATGGTAATCGGAACCCCTGTACAGACAACAGGCTGGGGAACCGTCCCTTTTTGCTTTTGCCGGCGGCCAAAATTGGTAATCTCTATAAGCTCTCCCGTTGCAATGACCTCTATTGCTGTTAATAGAATGTTGTCATCCAAGGTATGGGAAAGGAAATGATGTTTAAACCGAATATGCGAATTAGAAAATCCCTCCCGCTCCATAAGGTAGCTTCCCACTACGCCGAAAGGGGCAGTTTCTGAGAAAAAAGCCAGGAAATCTTCCAGTTCCTGATTTCCATGGTACTTTTCCAACAACCTGGAAAGCCCCTCCTGTTCCGAATTCAGACGGTAACAAAGGGATTTTCCATGTCTTTCAGCCGTAAAAAAACATAGACCCTTTTCAGAAGCAGTATATTCCCTGAGCTTTCCGCGGACAGTCTGCACATCAAAACACAGCCCGTATTGTTCCGACAGCTTATCTGCAAGCTCTCCGGCAGTCCATCCCTCCTTTTGGGGAGGGGGAGTTCCTGACATGATTTCCAACAGGAAGAAATGAAGGACAATATCATTATCTGTAAAGCTTTTACAGCGGTATGTTTGATATAACGGGTTCCGGTCTAATAACCCGGATTCCATGGAAAGCCATACCTGTTTCCCGCGTCCTCCGTCCTGCACGCGGAAACACATATAATCCCCAAGGTAGGATTCTATTCTTCGGCGTTCGTTGTCGTAGGTACGGATACTTTTGCCGGGATAGTCTGCCCGCGTTTTATATCCATAGATAAAAAAATCCCTCATGTAGTCGCGCAAACGATCAAAATTTTTGATTAGCTCCTGAAATGCCATAGCTATCCGTCCTTATTTCCAAATGGCAGTCGCATGGTTCCAATTCATATAAATGAGGATCAATTTCCTCTGCATCAATACAGCCCTGCCGCCGGTAAAAACGCTGTGATTCTTCCGATGAATGGGCTGATATGTATAATTTTTCAATGCCGCGCTCCCTGGCATATGAGCAGGCCAGGCGGAATAATTCTGTCCCAAGGCCCTGGCTGCGGTATCTGGCGTCTGTGTAGAGTTCATGCAGGACAAGATATTGTCCGCGGGAACCAATTGGCTCACCGTCTACGGCAGCGAAAGCCGCCGGATGGCTGGAACTGTCGGGAAAAGCTGCAAACACAGCGCCGGAAGCAGCAGCCTGCTTTAAACGAAGGGAGATTTTCCGCAGTTCCTCAGCATCCCAGTTTTCCGTAAAAGCAATTGGCTGTAAAGTCCGCTCGCCCTGGATTTTACGCCAACATTTTTTTACTTCCTGGTGTCTTTCAAAGCCGCATAAAAAATCTGCTGTGATTGCATCGGGTGTAAGCCGTTTATATTGCATGTTAAAAATCCTCCGGTTTTTTTCGGTTGATTTGTTTATTTTATTGTACTATAATTATTTATAGGAAGTCAATTGAAAAAAACATCTGCCGAAATTTGCTGATTATTAAAAATTATAAATATTACAGGAGGTTCACTATGAATCATGATCTGACATTTTATGGAACCGGGGCAGCACAGGGGATTCCAGACCCGTTCTGCTCCTGCCGTATCTGCCAAAATGCCCGCGAAAAGGGAGGCCATGAGGTTCGCAGCCGTTCCATGCTGCGGATTTCAGAAGAAATGTGCATTGACCTGGGGCCGGATACGGTTTGCCAGGCAATGCGCTTTGGGGACTTGACCCAGCTTCGCCATGTCCTTGTTACACATATGCACTTGGATCACTTTTCTTATGGCGTGATGGAAGTCCGCAGGCTGTCCCGTGAGGGCGGGGACTGGCCCCTCCATTATTACTTGGCTGATAAAGCCTATGAAGCGGTAAAAATGTTTATGGAGGATTCCTTTGTCAAAAAATTCACAGGAAAAATGCTCCAGGAAGGCACTGTGGAATTCCACCGTTTGGAGTATGGGCAGACCTCGGTCATTTCCGGTACAGAGGTTACGCCCCTGCGGGGAAACCATGACGGGCAGATTGGGGAAAACAGCGCCAATTACCTGTTAAAGCTTCCCAATGGGAAAAAGCTGTACTATGGCTTGGATACCGGATGGTATTTGGACGAAACGTTGGACGCCCTGCGCGGGGCTGGGCTGGATTATTTGGTGAGCGAATGTACCTTTGGGCTTAAACCGGAGCGGGAAGGGGTCGTACCTAAGCATCTTCACGCTACTGCCTGCGAACGTCTTTTCAAGGTTTTAGCAGAGCAGGGGACAATTACAGAAAATACCCATATTTATCTGAGCCATATCAGCCACAGCACTTCTACCGGCGCGGAGCTGGAAGAATGGCTGAAAACCAGGGAATTCCCCTATCCAGTCACGCTTGCCTATGATGGGATGCAGATAAAGTAGCTTCACACAAAAAATTGATTTTTAAAAACCCAGATGCTATAATAAAGATATAGTTTACTCATAAAAACTTGTTTTATCGAAAGGGGAATAAAGGATGGAGGGAATGGAAATGACTGAAAAAGAGCAGGCTGCGATTATGATCGACATTTATACAGATTTGCAGAGGATTCAAAAGGCGGAGGATAGGGACAAAGAACTGAACAATCAGCTTCGCAAAGCAAAAGCCAAATTGGAGGCCCTTGGAGTTGTTGCGGAAAATTTAATCATTGACTGATAGAAAAAAGCTCGGATATGAGGAATCATCCCCCCATATCCGAGCTTTTTGTAAAGCGTTTTGCTTTGTCCTGCTGTATGCCTTTGGGTTTTCCGATCTGCGGGTTACTGGATTGACACCGTTCCAGCTTCCCCGCTTCTGCTGGTCACGGCGGCGGCGTTCCTGTTTGGAACATTTTTCATAGGAAATGTATTTTTCCATAGGTATCACTCCTTTTTGATAAGTATAACATAGTTTTGCGAAATATACAATTACCAACTTTGATCAGAAGTATGTGAATTGTTTAGTTTGGTGGTTCATCTAAATTATCCGCATTGTCATTAATAATCTTTATTTGAGGATCTTGAGTGCTAATATAGAGCTCTTCACATTTTCTTTGTGCTTCAATTAGTATGTTGATAGCTTTTTCCATTTTTCTGACCATAGTAATATAGAGGGTTTTGTAATCTGGCATAATATCACCTCATTTGTATTATAGTCAATATATTAGTCATAGTCAATCTTTTAAATATGATACAGTATTTAAGGGGGGGATGACTATGATAAGTTACCGGCCGTTTTACCAAACATTGCTGAAGCGTGGCATCACAGAATATCACTTGATATATAAAGAAGGGATTTCGGCAAATATTTTACATAGGATGAAGCACGGAAAGAATATAACGCTGAAAACACTTGATACATTATGTTTTATTCTCGATTGTGGGATATCAGATATTATAGAGTATATAAAGGATAAATAAGGGGCTGTGAAAAGAGTGAGGATGTCACTGGTTTTCACAGCCCTGTTTTTTGATTGAGAAAATTCCAGAAATTTATCTTTCAGGCAGGGTATGCGTTTTTGTATTATTATATTTTTTCAAAATGACAACAGTACTGACCACATCAAAAACAGAAAGCATTTGAAAAAGGTAATGAATCCCGCCGGGCTTCTGCGCCTCATCCCCCGAACGGCGGCGAAGATATTTGACATAGAAAATACCCCAAACCCCGCTCTCCGCAATCAGGGCACAGGTAAAAAGTACAGGAATGGGAAGCAGGATAATGAGGAATCCCCTTGTTGCCATAACCAGCGCGCTGTAAAGCAGGAAACTGAAAATAAAGTTAAAAATGTAGAAGGGAATGGAATAGAGCTTCAAGGCTTTCCATCCTTTGCAAAGCTGTTCAAATCTTCCCTCCTGGTAGGCAACGCCTGCCATAACTGCCGATACCATCCCCAGTATATGGATTAAAACGGCAGAAAACAGATAAAGCATCAGCAGGATATTTAAAACGGAACTCCATTGTTGTGAACCGCTGACAATAAACAGCCCTGCCGCCGCGCAAAGGCTGCAAAACAAATAAGCATACATACTGATCAGAAAGGCGTTGGCGATTTTCATTATGTTCACACTCCGTTCCAGATTATGTAGTATGATTATAGCACAAAAACCAATGGAAGACCATAAAATATTGGGAGTTGGACAAAATGCAGAAAATCATGATTATAGAGGATGATGCAGTGATCCGGGACGAGCTGTCCCTTCTGCTGGAAAATGAAGGTTATCAGGCTGTCACTGTCCAGGATTTTACAGATGTTCCGGGGCAGGCGAGGGAAAAGCAGCCGGATTTAATCCTTCTGGACTTGGGGCTTCCCAACAAGGACGGCAGCCTGATCTGCGGGGAAATCCGCCGCCAAAGCAGCGTCCCCATTATTTTTGTCACCAGCCGGGATTCTGCCATAGACGAGTACCGCGCCCTGAGCCTGGGCGGGGACGATTACATCACAAAACCCTATAATATCCCTGTACTGCTGGCAAGGGTGCGGGCAGTCCTCCGGCGGAGCACGGGAACCCCGGAACCGGATGTAATGGAGGGCAGCGGCATGAAGTTGAACCTGGCCAAAGGCACCGTTTCCGCAGGCGGCAGAACCGAAGAGCTTACCCGCAACGAGCTGAAAATCCTCTCCTACCTTCTGGAGAATAAAGGGAAAATTGTGCCACGTGCGGATTTGATCGACGCGCTGTGGGACAGCCAGATTTATATTGACGACAACACCCTGAGCGTCAACATGACAAGGCTTCGGACAAAGCTGGCAAGCCTGGGCCTGCCGGGGTGTATTAAAACAAGGCGGGGAATGGGGTATCAGCTATGACACTGCGGGAATTTTTGGCTGAGCGGATGCGAATGTATCTCTTTTGGGGGTCCTTTACAGCGGCGGCAGCAGTGTTCCTTTCCGCTACGGGAACACAGACCGGCGTCATTGTCATTTTGCTGATTGTCTTGACTTTAGCTGCTCTCACGATACAGGCAATGGACTTTCTCAAATGCCGCGCCCGCTTGGTGGAGCTGGAGCATATTCTGAACGGTTTGGATAAAAAGTATCTTTTTTCCGAGTGTGTCACACCTGCCAAAACCCTTTATGAGAAGAAGCTCTTTGAAATGTTCCGTCGTTCCGGCAGGTCGATGATTGGGGCTGTCTCCGATGCACAGTCCTCCCAACGGGAATATCGGGAATATGTGGAAAGCTGGGTTCACGAGATGAAAACCCCTATTACTGCTGCCCGGCTGATTTGCCGGAATGTCGATGGGGAAAGCCGGACGAAACTCTCCCGCGAGCTGGGCCAGATGGAAGCCCATGTGGAGCGGGCGCTTTTCTATGCCCGTGCCGAAAGCCCGGAAAGGGATATTATGATCCGTCCTTTTTCCTTGGAGGAAATCGTCTCCCAGGCCATCCAAAACCACAAGGAGCTGCTGATACAGGGCGGCGTGCAGATTGAAACAGAGGGATTGGAGGGAACTGTCTATACTGATAAAAAGTGGATATGCTTTATTTTGGGACAGCTTCTCCAAAATTCAGTTCGCTACCGGGGAAACAGTCCGGCTATTACCTTGTCAGCCCGGCATATAGGCAAACAGATAAGCTTGACCGTCGCGGATAACGGCATCGGCATCCCTGCCCACGAGCTGCCCCGTATCTTTGACCGGGGCTTTACCGGCAGCAACGGACGGGCAAGGGGCGGTTCTACTGGTATGGGATTGTACCTCTGCCGGAAATTAGCGGGATTTTTGGAAATCCAAATTCAGGCTGAATCCAGGGAAGGGCAGGGGACTGCTGTAACCCTTGCCTTTCCTTCAAAAGAAAATCTTACAAAAATGTAAGGGAAATCCATATCAATTCGCTACAACCCAAAGGGCCTTTGATGTATCCTTATATCACAGGAAAAATCAAGCCATTAAGGAGGCATCAGATACAGTATGCTGAAGGTTGAAAATATTGAAAAGTATTATGGCAGTGCCAACAACGTCACCAAAGCCCTGGACAGGATCAGCTTTGATGTGGCAGACGGTGAATTCATCGCCATCATGGGTTCATCGGGCAGCGGCAAAACAACTCTGCTCAACTGCATCTCCACCATTGACACTGTAAGCGCAGGGAAAATCCTGCTGGATGGAGTGGATATTTCGGACTTGTCTCCAAAGGAGCTTGCCCGGTTCCGGCGGGAACGGCTTGGATTTGTGTTCCAGGATTTCAACCTGTTGGACACCCTGACCATTGAGGAAAATATCGGCCTTGCCCTTTCCCTTACTTATACCAATCCCCGCTCTGTTCAGAAACAGGTGCAGGCGATGGCCCAAAAGCTGGGAATTACCGATATTCTGAATAAATTTCCCTATCAGGTATCTGGTGGGCAGAAGCAGCGGGCGGCTTGTGCCAGGGCTATGGTTGCGGGGCAGTCCCTCCTTCTGGCTGACGAGCCCACTGGTGCGCTGGATTCCAAGGCGTCCAAAAATCTGCTGGAAATCCTCACCCGCATGAACCGGGATATGGGTGGGACGATCCTCATGGTAACACACGATGCTTACAGCGCCAGCTATGCCTCGCGGGTGCTGTTCCTGAAAGACGGCCGCATTTTCAATGAGCTGCTACGGGGAAACCGGGAACGGACAGATTCCTATCATGAAATCCTCAATGTCCTGGCAATGATGGGAGGCGATATCAGTGACGTTATCTAGCCTTTCTATGCGAAATGCCAAACGCCAGGCGCGGGATTATCTGGTTTACTTTGTCACTATGGTTATGACTGCGGCGTTGATGTATTCCTTCAATGGCCTTGTCTTTTCCCAGGAGATGCTGAACCTTGGTAAAATGATGGAAGTTCTTCCTATGGTTGTCACCATAGCAAGTATTGTTGTGGTCTGTATCATTGCCTGGCTGGTGCAGTATACCACAAACTTCATGCTTTCCCGCAGAAGCCGGGAGCTTGGAACTTATATCCTCATCGGGCTGGAAAACAAACAGGTGGCAAAAATGTTTTTCCGGGAAAACCTGATTGTAGGCGGCGCAGCCTTGATTCCCGGGCTTCTGCTGGGAAATCTGTTGTATCAGGGTCTGCGGGCCCTGGTGCTGTCGCTGTTTGGAAAACCATTTTCCTTTACATTGGGTTTTTCTCCCAAGGCTTTGGCGCTGACCCTGTGTTATTTTCTGTTGATTTACCTGATGGCCCAGCGGAAAAGCCGCAAGCGCATCCGCTCCATGAAGATTTATGACCTCATCTATTTTGAAAGGAAGAATGAAGAGGCCGTCATACAAAAAAGCAGCAATCGGAAAAAGCTTTCTATAATATCTATTGTGTTGGGGGTAATTGGAACCCTGCTGATTATGGCAGGGGATTTGACCCTGGGGCTGATTGGAGCAGGGCTTATTATCGCCTTTCTCTACGGCTTTTTCGCAAGCTTTGCTTCCAGTGTCCCTGCATACTTTGAGAAACACAGCGAAAAGAAATATCAGGGGCAGACACTGATTGTCTTTCGATCCCTCTCCGCAAAGCTGGCTGCTATGGGGGTGGTTATGGCTACCATTGCCCTGTTGTTTACAGCCACCCAGATTTCCGAGGGAGCGGGATTGATCTTCCGGGCTATGTTTGAGAGCCGTTATGAACAGAACTCCTGCTTTGATTTGATGATTAGCTCAGGGACTCCGCAGGAGGAAGCCATGGCCAAGGGGGTTGAGTTTGCAAAGGAAAGAATATCGGAGGAATATTCCAGAGAGTATAATATTTATTTCAGGGAAGAAACCCAAAATACAGATGTAATTGGAAGCTATATCGCGAAAAAAGGGGATTATTACCGGTATTATAAGATGGATACCCTGATGAAGTTTTCCGACTATGCTGCGCTGAGAAAACTGTTGGGATATTCGGAAGTCACATTAGAGCCAGGGAAATACCTGATACACTGCCAACCCTATATCGCCAGGATTTTAAAAGATTGGAGCCAGACAGTGGAAGCCGGGGGCAGCAGTTTGGAATTCGGCGGAATCTATACAGAGCGGTTTGCACAGTATTTATGGTGTGTCAACGGACATGGGTATATTCTGATTGTGCCGGATGAAATTGCCGAAGCCAGTGTTTTCAGCCATAGGGTATATGCCGCCAAGACTCCTGAACCGATGGATGGGTTTTATGGAGAATTAAAAGAACAGATTTCTGCTGTTTTGAGGGCTAAGGACTATGAGGACCATAATGTGGATCTGTTTTTATACAGCCGCGCCGAGGATGAGAAGGAAACAGCTTCCGAGATAGCCACTATCGTTTTCCCGCTCTATTATCTGGCGCTGGCCCTTACCATGACCGCTGCGACAATCCTGACCATCCAGCAGCTGAGCGAAGCGGATCGCTATCGCAGGCAGTTTAACCTGCTCCAAAAGCTGGGGATGGACAGGGAAGATATGGAAAAAGCCCTGCGAAAACAATTTGCCTTTTTCTATACTTTGCCTGCGCTGCCTTCTCTGCTGATAAGTATCCCTTTTCTGCTGAATATGTGCGGCGCAGCAGATTCGGGAAGCCTGGTAGGTGCAAGCCATCCCCTGATTTTGCTTGGAATTACCTTTGCTTTATTCTTTTTCATCTACGCAATTTATATTTTTATGGCTTACTCTACTATGAAACG
The DNA here is from genome assembly GCA_948465665.1 of uncultured Clostridia bacterium. Lineage (GTDB taxonomy): Bacteria > Bacillota > Clostridia > Oscillospirales > Ruminococcaceae > UBA1405. The sequence goes on from CAOJXI010000008.1 coordinate 21,090, forward strand.
GAATGTCCTGCCGTGAATTTGGACAGGAAGGAATGACAAGGGAAATGAAACGATTGCGTAAGACAGCAGCAATATCCCTATTAATGCTCAGTTTGATCCTAACAGGATGTACTGAGCAGCCCCCTGCCGAATGGCTCCGCCAAAACCTGCAAAGCTGGATCATGCAGGGCGGAATGTTACAGCAGGGGGCAATGTATGGAATATCTCCTTCTGTCCCGCGGGCTGTCAACAGGGATTCCATTCGCAAATCAGGGGGCAGCAGATCGTTTTAAAGCCGAAAACAGCGCTGCGCTGTTTCAATACAAACGTAATTTGGGGAAGGAGGAAAAAAATTCCTGCCGCAAAAGGTTGAGTCCGACCAACAAAATCTTTATAGGGCAGAAAGAAAAAGAGTCAGGTTTATCCTGACCCTTTTTTCTGTTTATAGAGAAAAAATCTTAAACATCTGCAAACTGGCTGTTATATAAAGTATAATAAGCCCCCTGCTTTTGCAAAAGCTCGTTGTGATTGCCCTGCTCTACAATCTTCCCGCTTTCCATAACAATAATGATATCGGCGTTGCGGATGGTTGAAAGCCTGTGTGCAATTACAAAGCTGGTTCTTCCCTCCATCAGAAGATCCATTGCCTTTTGAATCTTATTCTCAGTAATGGTATCTACTGAACTGGTAGCTTCATCAAGAATCAGCATGGGCGGGTCGGCAATCAGCGCCCGTGCTATGGTCAAAAGCTGTTTTTGTCCCTGGGACATACTTGTGACATCTTCGGATATAACCGTATTGTAACCCTGGGGCAGATTTATGATGAAATCATGGGCGTCTGCTGCTTTTGCTGCTTCAATGACTTCTTCGTCAGTTGCTTCAAACCTGCCATACCGCAGATTTTCCATTACAGTTCCATGGAATAACCAGGTATCTTGTAAAACCATTCCATATTGGCTGCGGACATCCTGGCGATCCACATTCTGGATATCTTTGCGGTCAATACGAATTTCACCTTTCTGATAATTATAAAACTTCATTAAAAGATTGGCGATAGTGGTTTTACCTGCTCCGGTATGACCTACAATAGCGATATGGCTTCCTTTGGGGACATTCAGGCTGAAATGGGTGATAATCTCTTTATCCGGCAGGTAAGAGAAAAAGATATCTTTAAATTCTACAGCGCCTTTGACATGATCCAGATGTTTTGTTTCTTCTTCCCTGGCTTCCGGCTGAACCTCTAAAATAGAGAAAACACGTTCAGAAGCGGAAAAGGCGGATTGGATAACATTGATAATATTAGCTGTCTCATTAATTGGCCCTGAAAATTTCTTAGAATATAAGATGAAACTGGAAAGGTTACTGATATCAAGTTTTCCGCGGAGCATCAGGAGAGCCCCAAAGCTGCTGACCATCAGGAAACTCAAGTTGTTGAGGAAATTCATCACCGGCATAACGATACTGGAAAAGAACTGGGCTTTATATCCTGCGTCATTAAGCTCTCCGTTGACCTTGTGGAATCCATCTACACTGGCAGATTCATGGCAATAGGCTTTCAGGGTCTTCTGACCGGTGAGAGCTTCTTCCACATAAGCGTTCAGTTCTCCATATTTATACTGCTGGAGACGGAAAAGCTTGCGGGTGTATTTGGTTATTTTACGGGCAAATACAAATGTCACCGGTACAATGATGCAAAAAACAAGTGTCAAAGTTGGATTAATCATCAGCATCATGGCAAGGGAACCTGTAACAGTAATAACCCCTGTCAGAAGATGGACGATATCAGTAGAAAAACAACTGCTGATATTATCAATATCATAACTAATACGGCTTATGATATCGCCTTTATACGAACTGTCAAAGAAGGACATTGGCAGCGCTTCAATATGGTTGAACACATCCACCCGGATATCATATATAACCTGCTGCGTCATACGGATCATAAAAATATTTTGCAGCCAGGTAAAAAGCGCGCTGGAGAGATAGAGAATTCCCAGAAGGCCCGCATTGGCGGCCAGCAGATGGAAGTCAACTTTTCCGGGGCCGCCATCCATGGCGGCAATGGCCTTTCCAGTGACAACCGGGCATAACAAAGCTAAAATATTAGAGACCACTACAAACACCAGAATCAAACAAATGCGGAGCATATGCCGCCGCGCGTATACCCAAAGGTGGGAAAGCACTTTGACCTTATCAATCCTTTTGAAATCCACAACGTCGCCTTTGCCAAAGGACGCGCCTTTAATGCCAAATGTATTAGCCATTAACAACACCTCCCACAGTTTGGCCTTCTCCCATCTGGGAATGATATATTTCCTGATAAATCGGGCAGGTTTCCAAAAGCTGGCTGTGATTCCCAAACCCAACTACTTTTCCTTTATCCATAACTAAAATCCGGTCAGAGTTCATAACAGTGCTGATCCTTTGGGCGATGATAATCAATGTACAATCTGTAAGCTTTGATTTAATCGCCTGGCGCAATTTCAAATCAGTTGTAAAGTCCAGCGCGCTGGAACTGTCGTCCATTACCAAAATGTCCCCTTGTTTGACAACGCCCCTTGCGATAGAAATCCGCTGTTTCTGCCCGCCGGACAAATTCACTGCTCCCTGTGAAAGCTGTGTGTCATACTGTTTTGGAAGCTGGGAAATATATTCGTCCATCTGGGCAATATTACAGGCGTCCTGTATTTCTTCCAGCGAAGCGCCAGGTTTTCCCCAGCGGATGTTTTCTGCAATGGTATCGGAAAACAGCATTGTCTTTTGCAGGACAACGGATACCTTTGTACGGAGTTCGTTTAAATCGGCTTGTTTAATGTCAACGCCTCCAACCCGTATCTGCCCGCTGTCTGGATCATAAAAACGGACAAGCAGGTTGATTAATGTTGATTTGCCACATCCAGTAGGCCCAATAATTGCTAATGTGCGTCCTTTTTCTATATAAAAGCTTACATCTTTCAAAGACTGGTGCGTATCTCCAGGATAAGTAAAGCTCACATTTTCAAAAGAAACCGCCTTTTCCGCCTGCTCCATATGGATGGGAAGGGGCGAGTCAGGGGTATGTATCTCTGAAACGGAATCAAATACCTGGTTAATTCTTGCTCCTGACGCAGAAGCCCGGGTACACATGGAAAAGATTTTTGAAATATTGGTGAAAGAATTCAGTATCATAGTTAAGTAGTTCAGATAAGCCAAAATCTGCCCGGTCTGCATCCCGCCGGCGTTGACCCGGATACCTCCAAACCATACAACTGCTATAACCGCTATATTCATTAAAAGTGTGATTAATGGGTTGACGATTGCCAAAACCATTCCCGCTCCAAGCTCTGTTTCCTTTACATCCCGGCTGCGCTGGTAAAACCGTTCCTTTTCATATTCCTGCCGCCCAAATGATTTTATTACCTTTACTCCAGTTAGGTTTTCCCGGACTACCATTGTCAAGCGATCCAGGTTTAATTGCAGCCGCTTGTAAATGGGTTTTGTTTTCCTTAACGTATACTGGATTACCAGGTAAAGGAACGGCAGCAGAACCAGCAGAATCAGGGACAATTTGGGATCCAGCACAAACGCCATTACTGAGCCCCCGATAGCCAGAACCGGCGTGCGCATAAACATACGCATTGTCATCATGATTAACTGCTGCACCTGCTGTACGTCGTTGGTAATACGGGTGATTAGGGAAGGGGTAGAGATTTCATCCAGCTCCTTCATTGAGTATGTTTGGATATGCTCAAACATCCCATTGCGGATGTCCCTGGCAAAATCCTGGGAAATTCGCACCGCGTTCCGGTGCGCCCGCAAAGTTGCCGCTGCTCCGCATATGGAGATGACCAGCATGATAATCCCATATTTTACGACGATTGGAAGGTTGCCGTTGGCTACGCCATCGTCGATAATGATAGATGTGATGTACGGTAGCGCCAGGTCAACCACTGAGCCCAATGCTTTCATTGAAGCCGCTGTCACAATTCCAAATACATATGGCTTGATATATTTTCCTACGTGTCCCAAGCCAATTCCTCCCTTCGATGCTGCTGCATCCAAATAGTTTCAATATCAACTATTTTTAGTTTAGCTATGAAAGAGAGATTGTCAAGGTTTTTTGGAGAACTCCAAAAATTTTTATAATTTAGGCGTTACAGTTCAGAAAATCAGGGTAATGTTTTCAAAAGTATACCTGAGAGCTCATTTGCGGGAGAAAGCTAAGGAGAGTACAAGCTTGGGCGGATTAAAAAGGTTTGAAGAGTCCAGAGGAACTTTCCTAAAAAGTTCCTCT
>CAOJXI010000009.1 GCA_948465665.1 uncultured Clostridia bacterium
GTAACATGGATTTTTTCTGCAAGCTCATCTTGGGATAATCCGCTTTTTGTTCGGAATTCATATATAATATTCTTTGTTTCCATATCATTCACCACCTTTAAATATAGTATATCATAATTTTTTGATAATGAAAAGCAACCCGCTGTTGCTATAAAGTTACTTTATCCCCGCCAGGTAACTCCCGGTTTTGCGTTAGAAAATATATCGGTTGATTCTAAAAGGGATATGGGGTATAATAGAAATATACATTAGAAAGGCATGGGACAGAAAATGGCAGAGAAGGATATGACAGAAAAAGCGCTGGAAGCATATAATGATGTGTTTTCGGATATTGTGAATGGATTGTTGTTCCAAGGCGAGGAAGTTATTTCTGCTGAGGAATTGGAGGACAGGCTGCCGTGGGCTCATTATAAAGCGGACGGCAAGCTCCGGGAAATAGAAAGGGACGTTTTAAAGCAGTGGAAAAAGCAAAAGCTGCGCCTTGCCCTTTTGGGCTTTGAAAATCAGACTGCCCCTGATCCGGATATGCCCCTTCGCGTGATGGGATATGACGGAACTGAGTACAGGGCACAGCTAAACGAGCAGAAAACCGGGGAAAGGTTCCCAGTGGTCACGCTGATACTGTACTTTGGGCATGAAAAGAGATGGGACAAGCCAACAAGCCTGCTGGAAAGGCTGAACATACCGGAAAAATTCCGGCCCTTTGTGAGCGACTATAAAATCAATGTGTTTGAGATTGCTTATCTGACCCGGGAACAGGTGAATCTGTTCAAAGGTGATTTCCGGGTAGTGGCGGACTACTTTGTACAAAAGAGGGAAAATGGGGACTATATACCCAACACCCAGGAGCTGAAACATATCCAGGAAACCCTGCAATTACTTAGTGTAATGACAGGGGATCACAGGTTTGAAGATGCGTATAATGATAACAATACAGAAAGGAGACCTTGTAATATGTGCGATGTGCTGGACAGGATTGAAAACAGGGGAATTGAAAAAGGGATTCAAGCGGGAATTGAAAAGGGGATTCAAGCGGGAATTGAAAAGGGGATTCAAGCAGGAATTCAAAAAGGAGAGGCCCAAATCATGCGGAATATGTATCAAAAGGGATTTTCTTTGGAGCAGATAGCGGATGTGGTTGAGAAAACTGTGGATGAAGTAAAGGACATAGTGATGAAGGAAAACCCTTTGTTGTCGTAAGCGTAGAGAGTAGATTCCTGTTTATCAGGGGAAGCAGCAGGGTTTTCGGCAGCCAGGCGGGAGGCTTTAAAAGGGCTTTCCCGCCTATTTCAATTTTATTTGATTGCTGTCGCTTTGCTTGACGTTGACATACAAAATGATATAATAAGGATATATTTCCAGCTTCATTTATCATCAGGCTTTAAAGAGATATGGGGTATAAAAACTATACATATTGAGAAGGTGTTGGAAAAATGAAGGAAAAAATAATTTCTATTTCTATGGCGCTTGTCTTATGCTGCGTTCTTGTAGCGTGTAGCACTGAAAATATAACTGTATCAACTGTATCATCAGAATCCACCAGTACAGGGTTTGATGAAACTACATCCGCCATATCCTCCGAATCATCAAAATCATCAGAATCCACTGTTACAGTTTCTAAAAATACTGCCACATCTGCCCAATCCTCTAAATCCTCAGAGTCCACTATTACAAGTTCTGAGGCTGCCGCCCCCGCCACATACGATGAAGTTATGGAGCAATACGGAGATGTTTTTGGCGGTCTTACCCTTCAACAAATGCAGGAAGATATTGATTACTTATGGACAACCATGCAGGAAAGCTATCCCTTTTTGGGATTAGTGCGGCGGAAGGGCATTGATGCAGAGGCTGTATACAACGAAACCTGCGAAGCATTAACTGGAATAAAGGGTGATTATGAATTTTATAATCAAATAGATCGTTTTATCCGGCAATTTAAAAGCATTGGACATCTAAACCTACTTCCCAACAATTCCTACTTTGAAGGGTATCGCGATCTTGTTAAAACAATTCTGGACGAACATCCCTATTTGGACGAACATCCCTACATGAAGCGAGGCCAAATTCTTTATGATAGTCTAAATAAGCCTGTGTCCATTCAGAGTTATGCAAATCTTGAAAAACTGGAGGAGCAATTAGCCGCTTTAAACGGGTCGGGGGAACAGTCGGAAAATGCAAGCTTTGAGACGTTATTTGCTGACAATCCGACATTTGATATTTTGGAGCCTGACAGAATCGCCTATATGAAGGTTCCCATTATGAAAGATACCCCGCAGGCGGATCACAGCCAATTTATCGATTTTTATACCAAGATAGCAGGCTTCGAGCATCTTATCATAGACATAACAGGAAATGGCGGTGGAAGTTCCCTTTATTGGACACAGAATATTGTTGAACCAACTCTATCACAGCCAATATCCGCCGAACGAATTATTTTGATTCCAGACTCGCAGGCAGTGATTGAATATGTTAAATCAGCAGATTCGGATATGGAACTTCTTCCCATTTCCCAATTACCGGAACTGCCCGGCCTTGAACAAGACGACCTCGAACAGTTAGCGTACTTCTATATAAATCAATCCACATATGAACCGACTGGAGAATCCCCATTTTCGGGAAAAATTTGGGTATTGATAGACGGAAGGGTTTATTCTTCCTCTGAAGCCTTCGCTCTCTTTTGCAAGTCAACGGGGTTTGCAACTTTGGTTGGCACGCCATCCAGAGGAGACAGCGGAATTGATCCTCAACTCTTCGTTCTTCCCAATTCCGGTCTTGTTGTCCGGCTTCATACCATCTATCCTATCAATGCAGACGGGGCGTGTAATACAGAACATGGAACGGTGCCGGACTTTGTTTCACCCGATGGGGAAACGCCTTTGGAAACCTGCCTCAAATTAATCGAGTCAGAATAACCATCGTTTTAAAGGATACATCATCAGGCATTGAAGGGAGTAATAACAAGGTGAAAAAAATTGGTCTGTTCCTAGCTTTCCTTTTAATCTTCTTGATTCCTCAAAGTGTTTATGCAAATATGGCCGCTCCCGAAGATTCGGATGTCGGCTCGTCTATCACCTTTGATAAGAACGACGCCCTTTCAGTCATTTCAGAGGTACTGGATATTACTGTTCATGGCGCAAAGGCGGACATCAGCGCAGTTTATCAAATGAAAAATACAACAGGGGAAACCGTTTCCACATCAGCTATGTTTCTTTCCCCCAACATAGAGGTAAGCGGCGCGCAGGTTACTGTCAACGGACAAGCCGTTCCCTTTACCAGAGAAAGCTATGCCCTGCGTTATGATACGGAAATCAAAACGGAGGACTGGAGGTATGCCGTTCTCACAAGTGAAAAAAACGCGGCTTCTGACGGTCAGACGGTGGACGCCGTCAGTTTTGAAATGTCCTTTGCGCCCAATGAGGAATATGAAGTTGTTGTCTCATATTCCTACCGGCTTGGAGGGTATCCAGAGTATGATTTTAATGCGAAATATGGACGGATAGAGTATTATCTTGCCCCGGCGGCAATGTGGAAGGACTTCGGAGGACTGACCATCAATCTGAATCTTGATAAGGATATGCCGGTGATCTCAAAGTCCAATTTGGAGTTTAAAAAGGTCGGCCCGCGTGCTTATCAATATGTTTCGGATACCCTTCCAACTGAAAATTTACAGATTTCGATTGATGAAAATTGGTACCAGAATATTTTCAGCACATTACGAAGTCCTTATCTTGGCTTTACCCTTTTTATGTTTTTGCCCTTCATTTTAATTGGTTTGGCAGTCGTTGTTTTGATTATTTGGATTTTGCATAGAAGGAAAGGCAAAAAACGTTAAAGCTTTTCAAAGGAGGTAGTCAGGTGCAGAGCAGAGTACAAGAGTTTATTGCCCGAAACGATCTTTCCTGCGGCAAAAAGCTGCGGTATATCGACTTTGTAAGCGAGATCGGGGAACTAGGCAAGGAGATTTTGAAAAGCACCAATTACGGCAAAAAGGAGTATTCCATAGACGAAACCGCTGTGGAGGAGATGGGTGACTGCCTGTTTTCCCTGTTGGCTTTGTGCTGTGAAATGGGGATTGACGCGGAAAACGCCCTTTCCGGTGCAATGGAAAAATACCAACAGCGTTTGGAAAAAAGCGGACAGATCGGTTCAGGGCAGTAGCCGCTGGCCATATGATTCAAAAACGATTGGCAAAACGAAAGAAATGAGGAATTTAAAATTGAATATTAAATATTATGATATCGGCTTAAATCTTTTCTGTCGGCAGTTTCCTGACCCGGAAAAGGTAATCCAAAAAGCAGCTTCCGCCGGGGTGGGCTGCATCCTGACCGGGACGGATATGAAGGAAAACCAGCGCATTGATACCTTTGTAAAAACCCATGAAGTATACGGGACAGCAGGAATTCATCCCCACAACGCCGATTCCGCCAAAAAAGAGGATTTTGACCTTTTGGAAAGCCTGATCACCGGAAACGACCGGATTGTCGCGGTGGGGGAGTGCGGGCTGGACTTTGACCGGATGTTTTCCACAAGGGAAAACCAGATACGGTGCCTGGAAAAGCATATTGTTTTGGCGGAAAAGCTGGATATGCCCCTTTTCCTTCATGAACGCTCGGCAGCGGATGAGTTTGTCCGCCGGTTTAAAAAACACCCGGAAATCTGTAAAAAATCAGTCGTCCATTGTTTCACCGGCGATAAAAAGACATTGGAGCAGTATCTGGACATGGGCTTTTCCGTTGGCATTACCGGTTGGATCTGCGACGACAGAAGGGCGAAAGATTTGCGGGAAGCTGTCCGCATCCTCCCCATTGACAGGGTATTGATTGAAACAGACGCGCCTTATCTCACTCCCCGCAATGTGCCGGGGCTTGACCGTACCAATGTACCGGAAAATATCGTCTATGTGGCGCGGGATTTGGCAAAATATATGGGAGCGGATGAACAGAAGCTTATCCAAAAGGCTAAGGAAAACACAGAGCGGCTTTTTGGGATTTCTAACACTTGAGGTATTATTTTGTGCTATGGGCATAAAGTCCTTTGAAAAAATGTAATATGCCCCCAAAATGTCGTTTGATTTTCTGTGGAACTGTGTTATACTGAAAACAGAACGTTTGTGAGGTGATATTTGTGTACCGTACTGCCATGGAGCAGCTTCAAAAGTGGAAAGCGAAAAAACGGCGGAAACCGCTTATTATCCGCGGCGCCCGCCAGGTGGGAAAAACCTGGCTTATGAAGGAGTTCGGAACCCATGAATATGAGCGGATGGTTTATATTAATTTCGATAACAACGAACGGATGAAAAAACTGTTTGAGGGCTGCTTGGAAGTGGAACGGCTCATAATTGGGCTGGAACTTTATGCCGGGCACAAAATCGACCCCGCCAATACCCTGTTGATCTTTGACGAGGTACAGGAGGTTCCCAAAGCCCTTTCCAGCCTGAAATATTTCGACGAGGACGCCCCCCAATACCAAATTATCTGCGCGGGCAGCCTGCTGGGGGTGGCGCTGCATCAGGGGACGTCCTTCCCCGTGGGGAAGGTGGAGTTTCTCGACCTGTACCCGCTGTCGTATTTTGAATTTTTGGCGGCTATGGGGAAGGGGCAGTATGCAGAGCTGTTGAGGAAGGGCGATTTTGACATGGCTGCGGCGTTCAGGCTGGATTATGTGGATCTGCTGAAACACTACTACTATGTGGGCGGGATGCCGGAAGCAGTTCAGGCATTTGCCGACAGCCATGACTTTAACGAAGTGCGGGAGATTCAGCAGCGCATTTTAGCGGCCTATGAACAGGATTTCTCAAAACATGCCCCGAATGAAGCTGTTCTGCGCATCCGAATGTTGTGGAACAGCATCCCGGCACAGCTGACCAAAGAGAACAAGAAGTTTATTTATGGCCTGGTTAAAGAAGGGGCCAGGGCAAAGGAATATGAATTAGCCATGCTGTGGCTTACGGACTGCGGGCTGGTGCATAAGGTGCACCGGGTTACAGTCCCCAGCCTGCCATTGAAAGCCTATGAGGACTTGAAGGCGTTTAAACTGTTCCTTGTAGATGTGGGACTGCTGTCCTGCATGGCGGGGCTGCGGCAGGATGTGTTGCTGGATGGGAATGAATTGTTTAAAGAATTTAAAGGGGCTTTGACAGAACAGTATGTGCTTCAGCAGCTCAAAACCATCAAAGGGCTGAATGTCTATTACTGGTCTGCCGAACAGGGAATGGCTGAAATTGATTTTGTGATTGATAACGGTACGGATGTGGTTCCAGTGGAGGTCAAAGCAGAAGCAAACCTCCAGGCCAAAAGTTTAAAAGTTTATCGGAATAAATTCCATCCCAAACTGTCTGTCCGTACCTCCATGGCAGATTATAAACAGGAGGATTGGCTGTTGAATCTGCCGCTGTGGGCAATAGAAGGGGTGTCAATATGAATTTGGTAGTTATTTTCGGGAGCGGGGCTGTGGGAAAAATGACAGTAGGGCAGGCGCTTATGAAGAAAACCGGCCTGCGCCTGTTCCATAACCATATGACGATCGAACCAGTGATCGAAATATTCGGGACGTATTCTGGAAGCGCTGTCAACCGTCTGCGGGAGGTCATCTTTGAGGAGTTCCTCAAAAGCAGCAATAAAGGAATGATCTTTACTTATATGTGGGCATTTGATCAGGAATCTGACTGGGACTACATCCAAGGGGTGGCAAAAATGTTTGAGGATACCGGCGGGGAAGTCTTCTGGGTGGAGCTGGTGGCTTCCCAGGAGATTAGATTACAGCGCAACGCCACAGAAAACCGTCTAAAAAACAAGGCTTCTAAACGAAACCTGGAATTTTCCGCCGGCTGCATCCGGCGGGAGGATTCCAATTACCGGCTTGTGAGCAATGAAGGGGAAATCCCCTTTGAAAATTATATCAAAATCGACAACTCCAATCTGTCGCCGGAGGAAGCAGCGGAGCGGATCATAGAAAGGTTTCAATTTTAGAGGAAGGAAAGAGATGCTGAGTGCTGAAAAATAGGCTTGGAATTACCAGCTCTGCGGAGCTAGCGCGGACAGAAGAAAAAATCACCAAGAAAAAAGCGGCTTCTATGTTTGAAAGCGGATTTTTGGATACTCTGACAGCGGGAAGCTTTCAGGCGCTTTCATCAATCCATCGGTATCTCTTTGGGGAGATTTACGATTTTTCCGGGATGCTGCGGGATGTGAATATTGCCAAGGGGAACTTTCGCTTTGCATCTGTCATGTATCTGCGGGACGCTTTGGAAAAAATTGAGAAAATGCCCCAATCTTCCTTTGATGAGATTATCGAAAAATATGTGGAGATGAATATTGCCCATCCTTTTCGGGAGGGCAACGGCCGCAGTATGCGGATATGGCTTGACCTGATGCTGAAAAGGGAACTGGGGCTGGTGGTCAACTGGCAGCTTGTGGATAAGGAGGACTACCTTTTGGCGATGGAACGCAGCCCTGTTAAAGACCTGGAAATCAAACATCTGTTAAAAAGCGCGCTGACGGATCGTATTTATGACCGGGATGTTTATATGAAGGGCATCGACCACAGCTATTATTATGAGGGATACTCTCTATATAAAACGGAGGACTTGTAAATCTTTAATATAAGGAGAACGGTTTATTATGGACGCAGAAAAATTAGCAAAAGCCCTGGAAATTATGAAGGAACGCTTTGGACATGATACCCTGATCGCTCTGGCCACAGCGGAAAAGAACCGCCCAGCTGTGCGGGCGGTAAACAGCTATTATGAAACGGATTCTTTTTATGTAATCACCCATGGAAAATCCAATAAAATGCGGCAGATACAGGGAAATCCTTATGTTTCCATCTGCGGCGATTGGTTTACTGCCGGCGGGGTAGGGGAAAACCTGGGGCATCCTTTGGATAGGAAGAACCAGGAGATTATGGAGAAGCTGCGGGAGGTCTTTTCTGCATGGTATACCAATGGCCATGTTGATGAAAACGACCCAAATACTTGTATTCTTCGTATTCGTTTGACAGACGGCCTTCTCCTTTCCCATGGAACAAGGTATCAAATTGATTTTACTTCAATTTTAGAAGCGCATAACCATAACCTGAATATCCATTATACTGCCCCCAAATATGTTTGGGAGAGACTGGAACAACTTTATAGGGAAATGCCCGGCTGGAATGGGGAGCTTGGGGAGGGACAGCTCTGGTATGGCGGGCTGGATGGAAAGCTTATCAATGTTTCCGTTGAGCCAAGCGGCCTGCATTTTTTTGCGAAGATGCCCCAGAAAGAATGGGACGAATGGTTTTCCCAGTTTAAAAACCGGGCGTCGGAAGTTTTCGACTGTGAAATAGGGGAGCCGGAGGATGGATTTGAGTTTATAGAATTTATATCGTGAACTTATGTAAAAAAATACGCTGGATTTTCTGTTCCATTCACTATCCATATTTAGGCGGATGTGCTATAATAAAATCCGAACCAGCAGGAAATCCATGAAGCTTTTTCCTGTTTGCGCTGAGACTGCCAATGGACAATGGAGGAAAAATGATTATTTTAATTACTGGGGCATCCCATACCGGAAAGACGGCCCTTGCTCAAAAGCTCCTTGAAAAATACAAGTATCCCTATCTCTCCATAGATCATCTGAAAATGGGGCTGATCCGTAGCGGCAATACAACGCTTACGCCTTTGAGCGACAACGAGGAACTGACGCGCTATTTATGGCCGATTGTGCGGGAAATGGTTAAGACTGCCATCGAAAACAGACAAAACCTTATTGTGGAGGGCTGCTATATTCCCTTTGACTGGGCGGAGGATTTTGAAAGGGAGTATTTGAATGAGATTAGGTTTTATTGTCTGGTTATGAGCAAAAATTATATTATAAATCATTTCAGCGATATCAAGAAATTTGCAGGCATCATTGAAAATCGTGGGGACAATGAAGGCTGTACGCCGGAAACCGTCCTTGAAGATAATGCCAAAATATGGGAACAGTGCCAAAAATATGGGACAGAATATATTTTGATTGATGGGAATTATCAAATTGAAATGGATTTGTAATTCCAACTTGCCAGGAAGGAAAATGATAACAATGAAACCTAAAATCGGCATTATTCTATTCCCGCCGCCCCGCTCAGAGCAGAAAATTTTTTCTGTTCCATCCGATTATATCAGCGGAATTCTTGATGCGGGAGGTATGCCCATAGGTATCCCAATTTCTCAGGATGTCAATCGGTGCGCTTCTTATATAGAAATAATCGACGGGCTTCTTGTCCCCGGCGGGGAGGACGTTTCCCCAAGGCTTTATGGCGAAGACCCAGTCCCGCAGGTAAACTGTTCCAATTATGATAAAGATGTTTTTGAATATCAACTGATTCGGCTGGCTGTGGAGAAGGGGATTCCCATTTTTGGAATCTGCCGGGGGCATCAGATTGTCAACACCGTCTTAGGAGGGACGCTGATTCAGGACATTCCCTCACAAACTGAGTCCAAGGTCTGCCATGTCCAGGCAAACGAACTACGCAGCGAGCGGACCCACAGCGTCCGGTGCCAGTCTGATTCCCTGCTGGGAGGGTTGCTGGGGGAAAATATCCATGTGAATTCCTTCCACCATCAGGCGGTCAAGAAAATTGCCCCTGATTTAAAAGCGACTGCCTGGGCTTCAGACGGCATTGTCGAGGGGATGGAGTCAGAGGACGGCAATATCTGGACTGTCCAATGGCATCCTGAAAACCTTTACCGGAGATACCCCGTTTTCAAAAATTTGTTTGTTCATCTGATCGAAAAGAGTGAAAAAATGTGAGGGAAACAAAAATATTCACCAAAAACAGTACCTTCCAAAAATTTGAAGTCCTGAAAACCAACCGGAATAAACGTTACAGGTACAATGAATTTTTGGTTGAAGGGGTTCGCAGCCTGAATGAAGCAGTGAAGAACCATTGGAAAATCAAATCTTTTTTGTATGATAAAAACAACCTTTCCGGCTGGGCGGAAGACATGATAAAAAAGGTAGATACAGATTTAAACTTTTGGCTGACCCCTGACCTAATGAAAGAGCTGAGCGGGAAAGAGGAAACCTCGGAGCTGATGGCAATCATCGAAATGCGGGAGGATAAGCTGGATAACGTGATTCTTTCCAAAAATCCCTTTATCGTTTTGTTTGACCGCCCGTCAAACAAGGGAAACCTTGGAACTATGATCCGTTCCTGCGACGCGCTTGGGGCGGATATGCTTATCATTACTGGTCACGGGGTGGATTTGTATGATACGGATGTAGTTGTATCGGCTATGGGATCGTTTTTCAATCTGCCGGTTATCAGGATTGCCGATAACAAAACGCTGTTTAAATATATTGACAGGCTGAAAAAACAATACAACGGTTTTATTACAATCGGAACCACGGCGCACAATGAAAAACCCATTTATTCCGCTGACCTGACTTCCCCGCTTATGCTGATGATGGGCAATGAAACCATGGGGTTAAACAGGGAATTCAAGGAACACTGCGACCTGCTCTGCACCATCCCGATGTCTGAAAAATCCTATGCCACATCCTTTAATGTAAGCTGTGCCGCTTCCATACTGATGTATGAAGTCACAAGGCAAAGAGGAAGGAATCAATAAATGAAGGAGCTGTTTGAAATCGGCTTTTTTACGTGCCTCATTAACTTTTCTGGAAATATTTGGCTCAGCCTGATTGAATGGTTTTTCGTTTTGGTTGGCTTCCTTATCCAATACATACTGCTCAGGAAATCCCGGACACTGTTTGTAAAGGGGATTTTCCCCGGCCTTTTGCTGGCGGGGCTTGTTGTGGGGGAGGGTCTGGTCTGGTCGGTTACTGGCTGGGAGCGTTTTTCTGTGGTGCTGTCTTATGGGTTCGGCATCTGCTGTATGCTGGGGATTATATTGGCTTTCCTAGTTTATAAAATTCCTCTGTGGATTCAAAAAAGAAAATTGGATTAGGAGGCTGCACAATGAAAAAGGGACAGTTCTGGAATTATATAAAGGCATTACTTCCCGTTATGGCTGTTTTACTGGCAGGGTGTTACAAATCTGTTCAGGAAAGCGATATTGCCGGGAAATCATACCTCTATGAAAAAGATGGCTTTGGCGGTAGCTTCTCCATCCAAATCAACATTGATGGCACCTATGATTACTACGAAGGGAATTTGAGCAGTTATATCGGCGTGGGGGAATGGGAGCTGGACGGCGATACCCTTCTCTTGGCGGATAATGATGAGGCAGGGTATCCGCTTGCTAATTATTTTAAAGTAAAAGGGGACAGCCTGATTTTTCTCTCTGAAAATTCAAGCAACTTCCTTTATGTCAAAGTTGCCGAGGGCGAAAAATTTTCAGAAACACAGTCTTCTGATAAAGCAGGATATCAACAGTCTGTGACAGCCGTTTATACCCAAAATCCTAATTAGGCTTTGGACTTCCAGTGCATCCGCTTTGAAAATAGCATTTGGATTTTATGGAGGGCAGAAGTATGAAAAGCAACAAGTGGAAGCTTATCACTGCGCTTTTGTATTTAACAGCAAGTATCTGTTTTGCAATCGCCTCAGTGCTGCACGAAGAGATATCTTCAAAGGTTTTATGCTGTATTGCTGCTGTCTGCTTCTTGGCTGCTGGTGCAGGATTCTTTTGGACATATTATAAGAAAGAGAAAAAAGATAAACCAACAAAATGAATATAAAGGAGAAGGATACCATGAAACTGATCGATGTACATATCCACTTGATTCATACCTTGGCAGGCTGGGGTTCCCAGGGGGAGCTTAGGGCCTGCGGCGGCGGGAAGGCCATGTGGTCTACTGGGGAAGTCATCAATATGATCCCGCCGGTTTTAGGGGAGTACAATGTCAGCCCGGAATCAGTCATCAAGCTAATGGATGAACACGATGTAGAAAAGGCTGTTTTGCTGCAAGGAAGCTATTATGGATTCCAAAACGAATACACCTGGGAGGCAATGGAGAAATATCCTGACCGTTTTGTAGGCGCGGCAACATATGACCCCTTCTGTTTGCAGCGGGATAAGGTTCGCGCCCGGCTCTTTGACGACCACAAGTTTAAAATCGTCAAGTTTGAAGTCAGCCCCGGTTCCGGCCTTATGAGTTATCACGGCTATATTGACCTGTTCAGCCCGGAAATGCAGGAGGTTTATAATTACTCTGACGAGCGGGGACATATCTTTGTAGTGGATATTGGACGGAAAAATGATATTAGCTGGCAGATTGAATCCCTTCGGAAAGCGATTCTTGCCCATCCCAATATGACCTTTGTTGTCTGCCACATCCTGGCACCCCAACCGGGACAGGAAGAAGAACTGAAATATGGGTTAAGCCGTTTGGCTTTGCCAAATGTCTGGTTTGATTTTGCCGCACTTGCCGCCAACCAAAGACCGGAACCGTTCCCATATCCTACTGCGGTGAAGTATCTGAAAATTGCAAAGGGGATTTTAGGCGCGGATCGTTTGATGTTTGGCTCTGATGTGCCGTCTACTGTCTGCCGGGATACTTACCGGCACCTAATCGGCTATGCGCTGGATTCTGATGTGTTTACCAGTGAGGAAAAACAGCTTGTGTTCCATGATACGGCGGAAAAGGTTTATTTCAGCCAGAAGTAAAGGGCTTATGCGAGGGAATATGGTTTCTGTTCTTGCTGGACTGTTTGAAAATGATGCCTTTAAACCCGTTATTGATTGCTTCTAAAAGGGAGACTGGGTATAATAGAAATACATATCAGAAAGGCTTGGATAAGGAAAATGGCAGAAAAATCGCTGGAAGGGTATAATGATGTATTTGCCGACATTGTGAACGGCCTGCTGTTCCAAGGGGGAGAAGTCATTTCTGCGGAGGAATTGGAGGACAGGCTGCCGTATGCCCATTACAAAGCCGACGGTAAGCTGCGGGAAATGGAAAGGGACGTTTTGAAGCAGTGGAAAACGCAAAAACTGCGCCTTGCCCTTTTGGGTTTTGAAAACCAGACAGACCCTGACCCGGATATGCCCCTTCGTGTGATGGGATATGATGGGGCTGAGTACAGGGCGCAGTTAAGCGAGCAGAAAAGCGGGGAAAGATTCCCGGTGATTACGCTGGTACTGTACTTTGGGCATAATAAAAGATGGGGCAGAGCCACAAGTTTACTGGAAAGGCTGAGTATACCAGAAAAATTCCGGCCCTTTGTGAGCGATTATAAAATCAACGTGTTTGAGATAGCATACCTGACCCAAGAACAGGTAAACCTGTTTAAAAGCGATTTTCGGGTGGTGGCGGACTACTTTGTACAAAAGCGGGAAAATGGGGATTATGTACCCAACACCCAGGAGTTGAAACATGTACAGGAAACCCTGCGGTTGCTCAGTGTGATGACAGGGGATCACAGGTTTGAAGAAGCATACAATGATAAAAATGTAGAAAGGAGCCCTTGCAATATGTGTGACGTACTGGACAGGATTGAAAACAGGGGGATTAAAGAGGGAATAAAACAGAAAGAAGCTCAATTTATACAGAATATGTATCGAAAGGGGTTTTCTTTGGAGCAGATAGCGGATGTGGCTGAGAAAACCGTGGAGGAAGTAAGAAGCATAATTGCGCAGGAGAAAACTTTATTGCCACAACTGTAAAATGTAAAACCCATTTTACCAGAAAGACAGCAAAGCCGAAACTGTTCGGAAAATTACAAAAGGAGAAGCCTATGACCAACATAGAAAAAATACAGCTTTGTCAGGAGATAGTAAATCAAATTCAATCGGAAAACAAGCTCCCTGTATGCCGCCTCCGGCTGAGCCGGGACGCTTTCACGATTACTGACAGCCACTTGGGTGGGGTGCCTTATGTGCCGCATGATGGACAGATTCCCACTGACATCAACGGGAACCAGCTTTGGCTGTGCGCCCAGATTAATTTTGCGCAGATGCCCCGTATGGAAAATTTCCCGGAATCCGGTTTGCTGCAAATTTTTCTGGAGGATTGGCATTTCGGCGATTTCGGGCTGGAGGAAGGCCCTGGAACAGATCAGAATTATTGGAAAGCGGTCTACTATCCTGATATCGACCAAACCGTTACAATGGAGGAATGTTTAGCTAAGATGGCTGTGCCTTGGGAAGAAGCCAAACGCAGCAGGATGCCCCGCCCAGCCAACAAATTCGATTTACAGGATATCAAACGAGGAAGCGACTATTTATGGCGCTGCCCAAACGTCCCGTTGAAGGTCAGCTTCCAAAATGTGGAACGGGAAAGTGTCAATCACGAAGATTTCCGCTTTGATACCCTTTTTGCCGCTGCACTGAAAGAACGCCTGCCTGATGCCGACCCGGAGGAGTTCATGCCCTACCGTCTGCGGGATGATACCCATGAGGAATGGGAGGCTCTGCAAAAGATATATAAGCAGATTGAAAATGGTGGCTGCAAGATGGGCGGTTATCCCAATTATCTCCAGGACGACCCCCGGCTCTATGACGAGGGCGAGGGTTGGGCTGAGTGCGATACCCTGCTGCTCCAACTGTATGATGATACTTATAATTACCCCCAAGATGATATTGGAGAGATGGATTTGGAACTCAATGGCGGGCCGATCAATTTCATTATTCGCGGACAGGACTTGAAGAACCGGGATTTCTCCCAAGTTTTGGCACAGTGGGCCTGTACATGATACAATCCAAAATAAAGGGGAGATTTTCATGCTGATTAAACAGGTAATAGAAGCGTTTGACATTCTTGATTCCAGCACGGTTTCCGGGGCGGATGTGGTTTCTTATTTAAAATCCATCCGCCCGGATGCGGACGCCTGTACCTATCCTTTGGAGGGAACCGGCGAAAAGGCGGGGAAATCCACTGATATGGTAAAGGTCAGAATTCCCGGTTCCCGCGGGAAATCCAGGGGAGGGGATGCGCCTACCATTGGACTGCTGGGAAGGCTGGGCGGAATCGGGGCAAGGCCGGAACGGGTGGGCTTTGTCTCTGACGGTGACGGCGCTTTGGCTGCTGTTGCATTGGCGGCAAAGCTGCTAGATATGCAGAACAAAGGGGATTTTCTGGATGGGGATGTTTTTATTTCCACCCATATCTGCCCTAATGCCCCAACTGCGCCCCATAAACCGGTGCCCTTTATGGGTTCTCCGGTGAACATGGCACAGGTCAACCAGGAAGAGGTTTCCCCGGAATTGGACGCGATCCTTTCGGTGGATACCACCAAGGGCAACCGGATTATTAATACAAGAGGGTTTGCCATTTCCCCGACAGTGAAGGATGGGTATATTTTGAGGGTTTCGGAGGATTTGCTGGACATTATGCAGATCACCACCGGGAAGCTGCCCCAAGTTTTCGCCCTTACCATGCAGGATATCACCCCTTATGGAAACCAGATTTACCATGTGAACAGCATTTTGCAGCCGTCCACTGCCACCAGTGCGCCGGTTGTGGGGGTTGCGGTTACGGCGGAGACGATGGTTCCCGGCTGTGCGACAGGGGCGAGCCATTTTTCCGATGTGGAGGAAGCCGCCCGGTTTATGCTGGAAACCGCCAAAGCGTTCGGCAGGGGAGAATGTAAATTTTATGACGAAGAAGAATTTTCCAGGCTTGAAATGCTGTATGGTTCTATGAAGCATTTGCAGACACAGGGGAGAAGGGAAAGTTAATCATATTGAAAAATGGCAAAATGTGATTTCGCTCCCCGCAGCCACTGAAAAGGGATTGGGTTCCCTCTGAATGTTCAGCAATTAGCCCGAAGAAAATATTAACGCTACTTAATAAGGAGAGCGAATTATGTTAATACCACATCTGCATTTTTGCGGTGACTGTGAAAAAGCAATCGGCCTATATGAAAGAGCGTTTAACACCAAAGCCGAAAGCATTGTACGCAACTATGATTATGCACCGGATGAATGTCAAGGTGATAACAATATAGCTCACGCAGTTATGTATATCCACGGACAAAAAATTTTTTTGAATGACAGGTTTGGAAACAAAGAAAAGTCGCTTCATTGCGCCGTTCATTTAATCGTTATTTTTTCCAATGTTGAAGAACTTCTTATTTGTTACGATTTTTTCAAAGAAGGAAGCACCATCATAGATCCCTTTACAGAATTGCCATACAGCAAATTAGCAGGCAACTTTATTGATCAATTTGGCGTGCAATGGGGGTTTATGACAGAACAGTGAACTTATCTGCCATTGTGGAATTTTAAGCATATTATAAATATAAGGATAATTAGAGGGGTAAAGCTTGAGGGATATAAAAATATTCAAGTTATATTCATAGGGGGAAAATTCATGACAGCTACAATAGATTGGACAATCATTTTCCAGTGGGTTAATCTTTTTCTGGTTTTGTTGATTGCAGCGATTCCCGTTTTGATCGTTGTCCTTTTGGTTCTGAAAATCCGCAATGAACTGCGGAAAAAGTAATGTTCAGAAAATCTCCAACAGGCAGGCGGTTACTAGAATTTTATCAGTTCAAAGGGCTGGCAGGTTTTGATAATCTTTCAGTCCTTTTCTGCCATTTGGATAAGAATAATGATTAGTTGACAAGGTAATAACTTTTGAGTATAATAAAATAGAAAGAAGGAGAAGAATTTTTGCATCAAATTTATTTTTACAGGGACAGAAGCGGAAAAGAACCTATAGTGGAGTATATGAAAGAGCTGTCCCGAAAAAAGGACAAAGACAGTCGAATAAAGCTGGATAAAATAAACGACTATATCGAAATACTTAGCAGGTATGGCACCCAGGCAGGAGAACCCTATATAAAGCATTTGGAAGGAAATATATGGGAACTCAGACCTCTTAAAAACAGAATCCTTTTTGTTGGCTGGGTAAATGGAAGTTATGTACTTCTGCATCACTTTATGAAAAAAACGCAGAAAACACCTGCAAGAGAACTTGAAAAGGCAAAGAGGGAACTTGCAGATTTGGTAGAAAGAGGTGTATTATATGAATAATGAAGCTATAAAAGACAGCTCTGCTGTTGGCAGGAGCTGGGAAGAAGTAAGGAAAGAGATTTTTACCTCAGAGGAGATAGCAGAAAGCAACCTCAGAGTAGCTCTGATAGGAGAAATCATTAAAGCCCGGCAGGAAAAGGGCATAAGCCAAAAGAAACTTGAGGAACTCAGTGGAGTAAAGCAGCCAATCATTGCCCGTATGGAAAAGGGAAGCACAAGCCCGCAGCTTGACACTATCCTTAAAGTATTGGCGCCGCTGGGCAAGACCCTTGCAATAGTACCGCTGGAACAAAAATAAATATAAATTGTTCAAAAGGCTGAAAGGTCATCGTACCTTTCAGCCTTTTTTATTATCTGTTTATCTTCTCCCTGTAATTTTCCGCCTGCTCAAAGAAAGCGGAAAGTTCAGCATCACATCCTGGAACCAACGCCAGCCTGCGGGCTGGAATTTCATCGTCTGTAAAACCATATGCCGACGCAAGCTCCCTCGCTTCAATCTCCACCAGCTCCTTAAAGTGGGCTGGAACCTTTTTTTGGCTGTCGAAATCATCCTGATGGGTAAGGGCAAACCCAATAATGCCTTTTCCGTTTCTCCGGCAGTCGGATATTGCCGCTCTTGTTCCAGGCATCGGCCCGTCTAACAGGCTGACCGCAATCAATATGCCGTCACAGGCGGAAAGCGCTTCGCCCTTTTCCTCACCGTCAAATTCATAGACAATCCGGGTAAATGTATGGTCGGGAAATAATCTGGACAGGCGCTGGGCCAGGTTGGCTCCGCCCGCGTCCATGTTCCCGGCAACTGCATAGATCATTATAGACACTCCTTATTCTTCTGTATCCAATGCGTTCAGGCTGCTCAGATAGTCAATGTAGTGTTCGATTGCTTTCACAACAAAGTCGTTCCGGCTGATCCCAAGCCGTTCGCTGTATCGGGCGATCTCCGCCTGGTGGTAGGCTTTGTACCGCAGGGACATGGCTTTGTCGCTGTCGTCATCACAGAGGATGACCTTTTCACGGTCATTGCGCACCAGCTTACCGGATGCGTTGGTCAGGGAATAGAAGTCCATCCATTTATCC
The DNA here is from genome assembly GCA_948465665.1 of uncultured Clostridia bacterium. Lineage (GTDB taxonomy): Bacteria > Bacillota > Clostridia > Oscillospirales > Ruminococcaceae > UBA1405. The sequence goes on from CAOJXI010000009.1 coordinate 17,984, forward strand.
ACGGAAGCATCAAATTCCGGCTCGCCATGGAAGTACGCCTGTTTAATCATCTCGCGGGTGATTACCAGGCAGGGGGCTTCTACCTTCCGGGTGTAGGGTTTTCCCGTTTCCGACTGCTGGGTGTGCAGGGCCACCGGTTTGTTGTATTCCTCTACCAGATGGGCGAGGGACTGGGCGCGTTTGCCCGCTCCAAACTGAAAGTAAGCCATTGCCGTTCTCCTTCCTCATGTATTTCCAAAGATATTATAACAAATATCTTTTTTAATGTCAATAATAATATTAAAATAAGTATTTTTTATTAAAAATAGAATTAAATTTGATATTTGATATTATAAAAAATATTAAATTAAATATCATAAAATTGGATACTGAAAAATGAATACTGGAATTTATACTAAATTTTTATGGATATTTTCGTTAGAATGTCCAAATAAAGGAAAAAAGAGTTTTTTCTATTGACGAGAGGACTGGGTTGTCTGTTATACTATAAAAAAATAAAAAATAAACTGGAGGCGGATGGACATGAATTTTAATTACTATGTTCCAACAAGGATACTGTTTGGGGCCGGCAAGCTGGGGGAACTGCACCAGCAGGACATTCCTGGAAAAAAGGCCCTTATTGTCACCACGGGGGGACAATCTGTCAAGAAATATGGGTACTTGGCAAAAGTAGAAAAAGAATTGGATTTGGCGGGGATATCCCATATCCTCTTTGACAAAATTCTCCCTAACCCTATTAAGGATCACGTCATGGAAGGTGCAGCCATTTGTAAGGAAAACGGAATTGATGTGGTTGTCGGCCTAGGCGGAGGCAGCAGCATCGACGCGGCAAAGGCCATTGCGGTCATGGCTGCCAATGAGGGCGATTATTGGGATTATGTAAATGGCGGAAGCGGCAAGGGACTGCCTGTACCTAACGATCCTCTGCCTGTCATAGCTATCACCACCACTGCAGGAACCGGAACCGAAGCAGATCCCTGGACAGTCACCACCAAAACCGAAACCAACGAGAAAATAGGCTTTGGCTATGACAAAACCTATCCTGTCCTTGCTGTTGTAGACCCGGAGCTGATGCGCACTGTCCCCAAGAACCTGACAGCATACCAGGGATTTGACGCGCTGTTCCACAGTACGGAAGGGTATTTGAACAATACCTCTTATGTTATGAGCGATATGTATGCTCTGAAAGCCATTGAACTGATTGGAAAGAGCCTTGCTGCCGCGGTTGCCAACGGTGACGACATGGAGGCCCGCTCCAATGTAGCCCTTGCCAACACTCTGGCGGGAATGGTGGAATCCACCTCTGGCTGTACGTCGGAACACAGCCTGGCCCATGCCATCAGCGCGTATCATCCTAACTTTGAACATGGTGCAGCACTAATTTCCATCAGTAAGGCTTACTATACCTACTTTGCAAACTGCGGCGTCTGCGATCAGCGGATGATTGACATGGCAAAGGCTTTGGGAAAGGCCGATGCGGACAAACCTATGGATTTTGTAGACGCTTTGGCTGCGCTTCAAAAAGCCTGCGGTGTGGATAACATCCAGATGAGCGCATATGGCATGAAGCGGGAAGAGTTGCCCAAGTATGTAGAAAATGCAAGGGACACCATGGGAGGGCTGTTCCAGGAAGATGCCGCACCCCTGTCCAATGCAGACGCACTGAAAATTTTAGAGGAATCTTATAAGTAAACCAAAAACAGGAACCGCCGCGAAAAACGGTGGTTCCTGTCAAATTTATGTCTATATGATTTACGATGGGAGAGATAAATCCATGATAGATATGGAAAATCTGATCCGCTTGATGAGCCGAAATACCATAAAGCTTTCTATTCCCGGTGAAAATTGTCCAGAGGTGGGACGCTTTGGCGGCCTGCCGGATGTGCCGCCGGGTTTTGTCTGGCCATATTTTGAAACGGATACTTACGAGGATAAAGAGGTAAAACCCCATCCCCTCAGTTTTATAGCACAGTTCGACTGCGCTGCCTTAGCAAATATGGACACAGAGGGACTTTTACCCCATGAGGGGATACTGTCCTTTTTCTATGAGATGGAATCCCAATGCTGGGGATTTGACCCTAAAAATGCAGGATGCGCCAAAGTATACTGGTTCCCAGACAAATCGGTTTTAGCACCAGCTTCCTTTCCAGAGGATTTGCAGGATTATAACCGTTTTCCAGATTTTCCTATCAGGGGGAGCAGGCAGATCAGTTATCCTGATTACAGTGACGCCTTTCCCAACGGTTATGATCCCGAAAATCCCGATAACTACGAAGAATATGAAAAGGTATTTGCCGGATTAGCCGGGAAAGGGGAAGGCGAGCCCTTCCATAAGCTGCTTGGCTGGCCCAACATTATCCAGAACAACATGACCCAGCAATGCGAGCTGGTGAGCCGGGGGCATTACTGCGGCGGCAGATGGGATAACATTCCAGAGGAAGACCGCCGGGCAGCGGAAGAAATTTCCAAAGAGGACTGGCGGCTGCTGTTCCAGCTTGATTCCTTTGGAGAAGGGGATTTCTCCCTGGATTTCGGAGACTGCGGCAGCATTTATTTTTATATCCGTATAGAAGATTTAAAGGCCCGCCGTTTTGACAGGGTGTGGCTGATTTTACAGTGCTATTAGACAAATACGCGGTTCAGCGTTTCCCCGGAGAGATAAACTTTTTAGGGTAAACCGCAATTCCTGGAATACTCGCATCTCGATAGGTTCCGCCGTTGGTGAGCTGCTCATTAAAGTATGTTCCGCTACATTCCAGAAGGATGTTGACGGATTTATCGTCATATTGCAGGGTGTAAGTGTGGCGGGTTACGATTCCGTCCTCTGCCGGAACGTCATAATTAATGTTGATAATGTGGTTTGCACGATACCAAATCTCTGTGATTCGTCCATTTTCCTGTTCAATCATAGAAAGGATTCCCGCCGCGCCGTCAAATTCCAGAAGCTGATCCTTTGTAATGGGGATTGCGCCGTATTCCTGGAAACATTCCTCAGCTTCGTTCCAAAAGTACCAATAGTACAGGAACCCATGCCCGGCGATTTCGGGCGGCTGGCTGTAATCGTTCTGTAAGCCTGTAAACAAAGTTTCACCAAACATGGTGTACGGAGTAACCTGCATTGCATTGAGATGTTTATCCCAAACAGGAACACCATCTTTCATATAAAAGATATAGCTTCGTGTGCTGGATCCGCCGTAGGATTCTACAAGTATCCAGCGGTTTTTTCCGTCGGTCAGCACGGTGACAGGGGGGCTGTCGGCGGCATTGATGCCTTGGAGTAGGTATTGTACCCCGTTTTCGTCTGCGTAGTAAAGGGATGTGTACGTTTCGTCCTCTCCCACAAAAGCAAAGCTCTCTGGGTTGTGGTCGAGGTCAAAATCATCAGTGTAGGTGAGCAGGACATTTCCGGTTCCTGTTCTTTCTGCGCTTAATATCAATGTTTCAATAGATGGGGCAAAAGTTATAAACACCAGCAGCCCGTTGAGGAAAATCAGAAACACAAATGCCAAGATTATCCATCCCCAACGTTTATTCCTGCTGTCAAAAAGACAGTCAATACGTGTCCTGAGCTGTGCTGCCCCGCCGGAAAACCATGTGGTGCAGGAGGGGAACAGCTCCTTTCTTTTCCCGCCCATCTGTTCCCGGACACAGTCGAGGATGGTTTGGGCGTATTCTTTGCGCTGCCCGTCGTCCCAGTTTTTGACAGCTTCATCGTCACAGGCGATTTCCATGTCCTGGCAGGCAGTACGGGAAAGAAGCCATACAACCGGATTAAACCAGTGGACGGTCTGTACCAGGGCGAACAACTGTTTATAGAGAACATCCCGCCGTTTGCAGTGGGTCAGCTCATGCCTTAGAATATGATAAAGGTCTTTTGGCACATAGTCCCTCTGCGGAAGCAAAATAACAGGACGGAATATCCCCGCTGTCATAGGGGAGGATACATCAGGGCTCAAGCACAGTCTGGGGAGTTTGTATAAATTTGGATGAAATTTTATAGGGCTGTAGGGATCATCCTGCGGCTGTTCGTCTTTATGATAGAGAAAGTTGGGATTTTCCCATCCCCATCTATAATTGAAGCTGGGAACGACTGTCGCCGAAAATGTCCCTTTTATGGAATCCGCCGATGCCATACCAAGAACTGCGCCTTTATATGCGGCTTCGTATATCCTTAAAATGTTGGAATCCGTGACAGGAACTGTCCAACGTTTTATTCTGCGCCTAAAAGAAAGGTATGCGAACAGACGGAAAGCACAGATTCCAGCCACACCAGCCAACCACACCACCGCCGTGGTTTCCTTCCAGGGAAAGGTCTGTTTTTCCTCGCCGGCAGCCGGGGGAGGGGAGAGCACATCGTTGGGCTCGACGGTATAAGAATCTTCCGGTTCAGATTCAGGAATGTCATAAGCGCTGTTGGCATAAACCACCTTTGACCGTGAAACTGGATCATAGTCCAAGGAAGGGTATACCTGTAAGCGGAGCTCAAAGGGCATCAACAAACGGACTGCCAAAATTCCCCATACCCAGCATTTCCACCCGGCAGAATACCTTTTTCGGAGCGGGGGTAGCATCATTACCAGTAAAAGGAAGCCAATATCTACTGCCATGCTCAGGCTCAGCGCTCCTATACGTGTAAAGAAGTTTACTATACACTCAAAAAAAGCCCTCATTTGGACTCTCCTTTCTTTTCATCCAGAAACCTTTGGAGGTCGTCCAGTTCTTGGGTGGTAATCCCTTCCCCGCGGCATAATGCTGCGAAAAATTGGGTGACAGAGTGGTTGTAAAGCTTCCCTAAAAAGGTCTGGTTTTCAAAATCCAGGTATTCCTTTTGGCTTAGGATTGGTGTATAGTAGTTTGACTTGCCACGTCTTTCACGGGCAATTACACCCTTTTCCAGCAGCCTGGCCAAGTATGTATTGAAGGTATTGCGGCTCCAACCCTTATAGGAAAGTTTTTCTTCCAGCCATGCGCGTGAAACCGGCCCCTCCGCAGACCAGACAGCCAGTATGATTTCCAGTTCTGTATCAGGCAGACGTTTTTGGAGTTTCATTTTTCCATCATCCTTTCCGACTTCAAATGTAGTCGTTTGATTATATACTACATTTGAAGTCGGTATTTGTCAAGGGCTTTTTAGATAAAAAAGGAGCTGCAACATATAGAGAAACAGTCTTTATGTGTTGCAGCTCTTGCCGGAAAATATTTTTGGGTTGTAAGCTCATACGTCTGGAAAGTATCAATAACGGGTGTCGAATTCTTCCTTCAATCTTTCAACTGCCTTTTTTTCAATGCGGCTGACATAGGAGCGGGAGATATTCAGCTTTGATGCTATTTCCCGCTGGGTCAGGGGTTTTCCGCCATAAATCCCATAGCGCAGAATCAGGATTTCCCTTTCTCTCCCTTCTAACTGTTCCAGGGCCTGCCGTACCTCTTTGGCCCTTGCTTCCTGCTCTAAATCTTCCACAAAATCCCCTTCATCGGCTACAATGTCCATCAGGGTCAGGACATTGCCGTCCTTGTCGGTGTCGATGGGGTCGTCGATAAAGACCTCCTGGGCGCTTTTTTTGCGGCTGCGGAAGTGCATCAGGATTTCATTGTCAATGCAGCGGGAAGCATAGGTGGCGAATTTTGCGCCCTTCTTATAGTCAAAGGTCGAAACAGCCTTTATTAAACCAATAGAACCAATGGAAATTAAATCCTCCGGGTCATCGGCGGTGGTGTAGTATTTTTTGATGACATGAGCCACCAGCCGCAGGTTGCGTTCAATCAGCTCTGCGCGGGCGGTTGGGTCCCCTGCTTCCATCCGCTGGAAGCACTGCTGTTCCTCCTTTTGGGAAAGGGGCTTGGGGAAACGGCTTCCGGGAGAAACATGCAGCGCAACAAAGAACAAATTCCCGATTACTTCGAGGAGGAGGGACAAGGTCAGCATAGATATATCACCCCATTTTCAAGATATTTAAACTATATGTCTTTGAAAATTTGTCCTATGCCTTGAAACCTTGACGAATCTATGGAAGCAGGGATATAATTTAACGTAAGTTCGATAAAGCTGATTTGCGGGAGAAAGCTAAGATGAGTATAGGCTAAGGCGGATTAAAAAGGTTTCGGGTCCAGGGGGCTTTCCTAAAAAGCCTCCTGGTCG
>CAOJXI010000010.1 GCA_948465665.1 uncultured Clostridia bacterium
ATACCATGTTCGCTATGCTCTTTTCTTTGTCCTATTTCATTTTACAATGAACCAAAAAGATATAAAACATTTGCGCCATTAAAAAACCAGCTCGCATCTTTCCTGTATTTGGAAAGCGTTAAAATATTTTTCCTCCAGCGGAATCCAGCGGCTGACAAATTGGCTGACAGCCTCCTCCCCATTCCGGCGGCGGATACGCTGGAGCTGTTCCTCTTTGCCAACCGTCAGAAACACATGCAGATCGTAAAAATCCCATAAAGTTGGATGGCAGCTATAAGAACCTTCTACAATTGTGACTTTAGCAGGGGGAACCTGGATAAAAGAAGATAATTCCATCTTTTTACAATCAAAAACCTGATAGGAAAAAGCCTCTTTTCTGCTGAGGGGAAGCATTACCTCCTCTTTGAATCTCTCATAATCCACATTCCCTCCAGGTTCTTCCATGCGCTGGCTGGTGCGTTGTTCTGGACGCAGGAAAAAATGATCCATATGGATTACATTACAATCAATACTTTCTTTCAGCAAAGCTGCAAGCGTTGTTTTTCCAGAAGCGCACCTTCCGTCAACTGCAATCAGCATGGAAGATTCTTTACATAATTGTATCCGCTGCATTATTGAGGATAAGGCGTCCCCCATTGTTTAAACCTCCCCGTTTTGTACTGCTTGTTTCCGGCCGGATGGGCTAATTAACCCTGCACGGTTCAAGGCTGTTATAATAGCCGGTATCAGGACAAGCTGCAATATGATTCCAGGAATTGCATCAATCAAAGCACCAGCTATAAACATCTGCCATGTAAACTGCGTTCCCCCAAACCCAAGTAGGACAATTTGTGCAATACCCCATACAACACGCCCTGCAATCATTGCAAGAATCATACTGCAATATAATGATATTATATTTTGCCGATGGGAACGCCAATACAAAATTCCAACAACTAACCCATATACTGCAAGTTCAAACGCCATTGCAGCCGCTGTTGGGAAGAGTTTTGGCATCCCGATTAGGAGGCTTCGGATTAAGGGAAGTGCAAAGCCAACCCCAAGGCCATACTGCCATCCGCAAATTAATCCGCATAGGAAAACCGGGATGTGCATTGGCAGAAGGAGCTTTCCAATCTGGGGAATCTGCCCGGTAAAAAACGGTAGCACCAATCCAATTGCCATAAACATGGCTGACAACGTTAATTTGACAACAGGTTTACTTTCTTTTATATTCATAATTTGATTATCCTCCTAAAAATTGATTGGTTGTCTCATGGGAGCAGAAAAATGAAACAGGAAAGCATAGGTTTCTTCAAAAACCATATACCTTCCTGTGTATGTATTTACATATGAAATTATTTAACTGCTCGGCTAAAAATGGAAAAGTTTCTACCTTTCCTTTCCGGCTTCCTGCCAGAATCACTTTTATTATAATGGGCAGGTAGGATTCTGTCAATAGAAGAATTTTATTCTGATTTGTGATTTTATTTGAAAAAAAGATTGACATTTGGATGACATGGTGGTATAGTATAGGTGTTCTTTCGCCAAAGGGTTTATTTCCTTTTAAAAAAGAATTAATAGTAATATGCGAGTGTGCTGGAACAGGCAGACAGGCACGTTTGAGGTGCGTGTGTCTTTGACGTACGGGTTCAAGTCCCGTCACTCGCACTGAAACCATCCGGTTTTTGACCGGGTGGTTTTTCTTTTTAATTTAAATTGAAAATTAAAAAGATTCATTGCAGAAAACAACAAATTATTAAAAAACCGCCCTTCAAAAAGAAAGGCGGTTGGATGGTTTGCCACGCAAAAAGTTTCGGAAAATTTTATATTAATTAAGTGGAATTATCGAATATTGATAGAAGTTGCAGCAGGAATTTCAGGCTGCTTTTTAGGAAGGGTAAGAGCTAATATGCCATTTGTATATTCTGCGTCAATCTTTGAAACATCAATTCCAGAAACGTCAAAGCTCCGGCTGAATGACCCAAATTTCCGCTCTCTGCGAATATATCCATTCTTTTGATCCCTTTCCTCGGTTTCAGAGTTATGGGAAGCCGAAATGGTTAAGTTATTTCCATTGAGGTCAATCTTTATATTTTCTTTTTTAAAACCAGGCAGTTCGGCTTCGAGAAGAAAACGATCTCCTTGATCTTGGATATCACATCGGAACTGGCTTACATCCCCAAAACCGGTAAAGAAATTTTTCTCCATATTGTCCAGATAATGAAACAGGTTATCTTCGTGTGCAAACGGAATCATTCCAAACATAATATACTCCTATTCTCCGCGCTCCAATATCCTTTTGGCAGCCAGCGGGTGCGCAGATCCTACGCTGTCCTGCCTTGGTTGTTTATAGAAATCCTATTGAGGATTGCTATAGGTTAAGGAAAAGAATCATGATTTAACTTTTCGTTCTTTCCCTTGGAACAATATTGAGTATACCCTTGTTTTATTACAAAGATTCATGATATATATGAACTATTTGTAAATAATTGGCGCTTGTAAATATAGAGTGCTAATTTTAACTTTCGCTAGCCTCCAAAGCACTTTCTTTTAAATGAGAGGAAATCCGAACAATTACAACTGTACCTTTATTCAATTCGCTTTCATAGCGCAGCCCGTAGGATGGCCCGCAATAAAGCTGGATTCTTTGATGAACATTTTTAATTCCATATGAGGAGGGGAGGGAATTCCAATCCCCGGTTTCTAACGCATGGTTGAGCTTATCCAGCTCCTCCTGTGGAATGCCAGATCCATTATCCCGTATGGTAAAAACAATATCGTCTTTCGTATCTGCTGCCCAACGCCCCTTTACCCGGATATGCCCTCGGCGTGCGCTGAACAATCCATGGGAAATTGCATTTTCTATTAAAGGCTGTAGCGTAAGCTTCATAATGTTTTTATCCATCAAACGTTCGTCAATTGACAATTCATAGGTAATCTGGTCATAACGGATTTGCTGGATTTCCATATAGCTTTTTAAATGTTCGATCTCATCCCGAATTGGGATAATTTCCCGCCCTTTGCTTAAACTTAACCGGAAAAAGTTGGACAGGTTTCCTACCATTTTGGAAGCTGTCTGGTTTTCCCCCATACCATATAGCTGCTGGATACTATATAAAGTATTATAAAGAAAATGAGGATTGATTTGAGCTTGCAGGATAGCAATTTCTAACTCACGTTTACTTTTGTGTTCATCTTCAATTTGTTGAACCATTTGCTTCATTTTCTGAAACAGCGCCTGTAGTCCATCGTTTAAAACAGCAATTTCTTTACAGTTGTTATCATGAAAGGTAACATCCAGACGGCCTCTTTCAGCAGATTGTACATTTTTTATCCATTCCTGTATTGGACGGGAGAAGACTTTTGCAAAGAGATTGGATAAGGCAAATGTAAGAACAATAATCATTACTATACTATACAGATATATATACTTAATATAACGTGCTGCACCCATAATTTCCTTTTCTGGAAAAACTGCCAGTATCTTCCAATCTGTAGGCGGAAGAGGCTTATTAATTACCAAAAGCTGTTTGCCATTGGCGCTTTTTGTGGTAAAATATCGTTTTGCAGTACCAGAAAGAATTGCGTCCAGGTCTTTTTGTATCAGGGAACTGTCAGGGCCTATTTCTTTAAATACCATTTCGCCATCAACGCTTAAGAGGGATAGGTATCCATGTTCAGTAATCCGCGCCTGAGCAAGCAGCTCCCGGAAAAAATCTTCCCGAATTTGAAAAACCAGCAGAACAGATACATCCCCCTCCCGAAATAGGGAGTATATCATTGTTGTACGAGCTGGAACAGTTCGATCCAGCAAAGCGTCTTCGTGAAGGTTTGCCCAATAAATTTCCCCTGGAACCAATTCGCTGATTTGGGTGGAGCAAATCATGGTTTCTTCTGAAATAGCTGAAGGAACACTGCCCTCCTGGCCTTGGAATAAGATAAAACTGCCTTTGGGGCTTTTAGCTGCTAACAGGACGGAATCCAGCATTTGGGAACGGGAGTTATAAAGGGAGTTTATTTGTTCCTGGAGCTGGTCTGGCTGTGGATAACCATTTAATAGCTGCTGCATGGATTCACTTTTCAAAAAGGCTTCATATTTTTCATAGATATCTTCTAAACGGTAATTTAAATTTAGCTGGAGCTGCGTAGTAATATCTATAGCGTTGGAAAAAGTATTGTCCTGCAACTGCCGATTGATAAGAAGATAGGAAATTCCGCCACAGATAAGGATTGCCGCTAATGCCGCCGGCATAAAAAGAAATAACAGCATTTCCCGTATGGTAAGTTTCCGCGATAGTATCCATTTCATAAATAGAGCCCTCCTTATAAGTGCGCGTTCTATAAAAACGATGAACTGCCTTCTAACTTCGGCAGTGATATCTTTGCTTTTTTCCCGCAGGTTCCCTTTTCTACCCTAACCCACACTATTTTATCATAAGTTGAAAGGAATGGAGCATATCTGCAAAAAAAAATTAGACAGGAATTGGTTTTTATGCAAAAAGACGGTTGACGGAAAGGCCGGGTATGTGTTAATATAGTATCACCTCTAAAAGGGGATTTTTTTATGCAAATCGAAAAACAAACAAGCCCTTTCGATGAGGGAGGCAAAAAACCGAATTTAGGAGGTGCCGGTTCATGAGAGTAAAAGTAACCCTATCCTGCACAGAGTGCAAACAGCGCAACTATGACACGATGAAAAACAAGAAGAACGATCCTGACAGGCTGGAAATGAATAAATACTGCCGCTTCTGTCGGAAGCACACAGTCCACAGAGAGACGAAGTAGTGAAAGGCGGGTTGTAGGTGGCGGAGAAAAAAGCGAAGGACGCGAAAAACGCCAACAAGGACGACGCCAAAAAAGCGCTGGCGAAGAAGGAACAGAAAAAGCTGGCAGCCAGGATGGTACAATCCGTCAAGGATATGAAAGGCGAGATGAAGAAAATCGTCTGGCCGACAAAAAAGACGGTGCTGAACAATACCATGGTAGTTATTGCAGTAATGGTGGTATCGGCAGTGCTGGTAGGCGGAGTAGACTATGTGTTGATGCTGTTAGTGAATTTGTTCCTAAGGGGCGCATAACGCATGGGGCGAAGCCATGTGGAGGGAAAGTGGAATGTCTGAAACCGAGAAAAGAGTACCCAAGTGGTATGTTGTCCATACCTATTCGGGGTATGAAAACAAGGTGGCGGCGAACTTGAAGCGGATTGTGGAAAACAGGCAGCTTCAGGAATATATCGTTGACATCAAAATCCCCATAGAAAAGGTTATGGAGTTAAAAAACAACAAAGAGCGGGAAACAGAACGGAAGATTTTCCCAGGCTATGTGATGGTGAAGATGCTGATGGACGACAATACCCGCTATATAGTACGCAATGTGCGCGGAGTAACGGGATTTGTCGGTTCTGCCAATGATCCCATCCCCTTAACGGATGCAGAGGTGGAAGCTTTAAGCGTAGAGCATATTGAGCGTCAGGAAGAAGAAACCGTTAAAGTGGGCGATTATGTCCAGATTAACGATGAAGGATTTACAGCTCCTGGCGGCGGTATGTGGACAGGAGTAGTGAAAAGCATTGACCGGGACAATAAAACGGTCAAGGTTGGCGTAGTTGGTATGTATGGAAGCGAAACTGTCCTTGAAGTCGCGATTGACAAGGTGGAAACTTATTGAATTCGGAAATCTTTTCCAGGTTATGCGTGGTTTAAATGGCAGAAGGCGTTCCAGCAATCCCTTTTAGACGGTTAAACGGAGCGTTCCCCGCATATGGGTTCAGCCGGCTGGAAGCGCCGGACGCTGGGATTCCAAAAGCAATTTCAGCAGACAGCAGAATAGAAGCAGTCAACAAACGTAATGTGCAGGAGTTTTGGACTTGCTGTACAGGTGGGAGGAATGGATAAAAGGGAAGCTTTCCGGTTTTCCTTATGTCTTTACAATAAAAGATATGGTAATCCATTCCGCAGAACCACACATTTTTGGGAGGTGCATATCATGGCACAAAAAGTAACTGGTTATATAAAATTACAGATACCAGCGGGCAAAGCAACACCAGCTCCGCCCGTAGGACCTGCTTTGGGCCAGCATGGTGTAAACATTATGGCCTTTACAAAGGAATTCAACGAACGCACCAAAGGTGAAGCTGGGATGATTATTCCAGTTGTCATTACTGTTTATGCGGATCGTTCCTTCTCCTTTGTCACAAAAACCCCTCCGGCGGCTGTTCTGATTAAGAAAGCCTGCAAGATAGAAAGCGGCTCCGGCGTACCGAATAAGACCAAGGTTGCAAAGATTACCAAGGCCCAGATCCAGGAGATCGCACAACACAAAATGCCTGACTTAAACGCTGCCAATCTGGAAAGCGCGATGAGTATGATTGCAGGCACCGCACGCAGCATGGGCGTAGTCGTGGAGGACTAATGCCGCGCCGCTACGTTCGGGTGGGAGGAAAAAATCCGTTATACACCACTCAAATTGGAGGAGAACAAGAATGAAACACGGTAAAAAATATGTGGACAGCAGCAAACTGGTAGACCGTGCGAAGCTCTACGAGACTGCCGAAGCAATTGATATCTGCACAAAAACTGCAAAAGCCAAATTTGACGAAACTGTCGAAGTCCATGTGAAACTGGGTGTTGACTCCCGACATGCTGACCAGCAGGTCCGCGGTGCGGTAGTGCTTCCAAACGGAACCGGCAAAAATGTCCGCGTTTTGGTATTTGCGAAAAACGAGAAGATCGATCAGGCAAAAGAGGCTGGAGCCGATTATGCAGGCGGAGAAGATTTGATGGCAAAAATCCAGAACGAAGGCTGGATGGATTTTGACGTTGTAATTGCTTCCCCTGACATGATGGGTGTAGTTGGCCGTTTGGGCCGTATCCTTGGCCCACGCGGTTTAATGCCTAACCCCAAGGCTGGCACCGTTACCCCTGACGTAGCCCGTGCCGTTAAAGAAGCTAAAGCTGGTAAGATTGAATATAGATTGGATAAAACCAACATTATCCATTGTCCTATTGGAAAGGTTTCTTTTGGTGTTGAGAAACTCCAGGAAAACTTTGATACTTTGATGGGCGCGATTGTGAAAGCAAAACCCGCTGCTGCTAAAGGCCAATATGTACGTTCCTGCGTTGTCGCTACCACTATGGGGCCTGGTATAAAGATTAGTCCTGCAAGGTTTGCCGCTGTACCTGTAACAGAGGAAAAATAATTCAGAACGCCATGGGTTTTTCCCATGGCGTTTTTTCAATAAAAAAGGTTTGGGGTCAAGGGGGCTTTCCTCAAAAGCCCCCTGTCGGGACCAGGGCAGACAGCCCTGGTCGCGCCCGCAGGCGCGAAACACCCCAGCAGGCTTAAAGCCAAGGTAAACCTTACCTAAGAGGCTGATAACTAACCACCTCGTCAGTATTCAAAATCAAAAGCCCGCTGGAATTGCTTCGGGGGTGGGATCAGATTAAGGCTGGAATCAGCTTCGTTGGGGCAGCCCCATTAAGCGGGCTTTCTTCCGCTTCGTCCAACTCCGCAGAGTTGGACAAAGCTTTAAGTTTCCTCTTGCAGCCAGCGAACAGCCAACGGCTGCTGAGATGGCGTCCCTAAAGGCTGCGGATTCCTCCGCGAAGCGATGAATTTTATTTTTTAGATGTTGACTTAGTTTAAATATAATGTTAAAATTTAACAGAACAAGGGAACGCTTTGTTTGACAGAATATCATTTGATGGTGTTATAATCCTTGACTGCTGCTGTGAAATTTGGATAGGAGTACGCTGTAACAGCATTTCGCAGACGACAAGCCCAAAGTTAGCAGTACCCTCCCTCAAGTTTGCTTGGGGGGGGGTATAAATCATTTAAAGGCATCTGTCAATAATAACGCTGCTCCAACTATGTCAACAGTAGATTTCAAGGAGGAATGATTTATGAAGCGAAAAATTTTAAGCCTCATCACGGTGTTTGCCCTATGTGCGGGCCTGTGCCCGAACTGGGCGGCGGCAGCGGATATACAGGAGGATGGGATATCACAGATTGAGGAAGCAGGGGATATCGCCGAACCGCCGGCTTCAGCGGAGCAGGAAACTCCAGTGGAACCGGAAACCCCAGCAGAGCCGGAGACCCCGGCAGAACCGGAAACCCCAGTGGAGCCAGAAACCCCAGTGGAGCCAGAAACCCCAGTGGAGCCAGAAACCCCGGCAGAATCGGAAACCCCGGCAGAATCGGAAACCCCGACAGAACCGGAAACTCCAGTGAAGCCAGAAACTCCAACGGAACCAGTAGCCCCAACAGAGGAACAATGCCCCCATTCCAGGGAAAAGGCGGACTGTCCGCTCTGTGAGATTCAGGGCTTGATTGATGCTCTGCCGCTGCCGGAGGATGTGACTGCGGAAAACGCGGAAGAAATTACAGAACAGTTAAATGCCGTCAGCAGCTGCATAGCGGAGCTTACCCCGGAGGATTCCGGGCTTTTAGACACTTTACATTTAGAGACGCTGGCAGAAGTTTTAACCAACCTCGAAAATTCAGCGGGGGGGGGTTCTAACTTAGCAGGTGAAAATGATGTTGCAGAGGTTACGGTCGATGGCCAATCCACATCTTATGCTAATTTCGGCGATGCGTGGAACGCTGCCGCCAACAAAATCGCGACAATTAAACTACTGCAAGACGTAGACATAAGGGAAACCTGCTTAATCATAAACTCCAATACCACCCATATCACCTTGGAAGCAGGCGATTATACCCTTTCCGGTTCGGGATCTAAACAAGACGGCAATTTTGGGGATACTGGACTTATTTTTGTACTTGGCGGTACGCTTACCCTTCAAAGCGGAACCATCAAAATGGAAAATATAACTGTTTTCAACCCCTATGCCATAGTTGTTCGGGGCGGAACTTTTAATATGACTGGAGGTAAAATTGATGCAAGCGTTAATGTTGGAAAAGAACCCCGTGCAATCTGCATAACGGATAAAGATATAAATGCAGTCCCATCTAATTCTGTAACCAGCAAGGTTGTTATCAGTGGCGGAGAAATAGAAAGCCGTACTACGTCTATAGATATATCTGGTTCTGGCAGTACCCTTACCATCAAGGGCGGCAATTTATATACGGAATTGGGTATGTGTATCTATGGAACATCCGGCAGTACGACTTTGATAAACGATGGAAATATTTCTGGAACATCGAAAGGGGTTTACTTCGTGGATTCAACCGCCAAAATTGAGGGCGGTACAATTTCAGGAAAAAATGCCCTTTTCGTCCAGACCAGCGATGTTGAACTCAGCGGGGGAACCTTCAAAGGCCCCATTCAGGTGGAAGGATCTACCCCTAAAAAAGTCGGCGATCTTCTTGCGGATGGATACGCTTATAACCAGGACGGAAAATGGCTCACTGTAATTCCAGATGATCAGTCAAAGATCCTGCTCGGCGAGACAATTACAGTCGGCAAAATTACCGTAAAAATTACCAAACAGCCGGAAGAAATTACAATGACCTACGGTGAGGACAAAGCCCTGGAAATTACAGCGGAAAAGGTTCCCGGCGCGGAAGGTGAAATTACATACCAATGGTTCAGCCGTCTAAAAAAGGAAGACAACAGCGAAGAATTCACAGAAGTTTCCGGCGCTGTATCCTCTGCTCCCAGCCTGAAAACCTTAGATGTTGGGAAGTATGAATATTACTGTGTTGTCTCCTGTGAGGGTTACAGCGTACAAAGTGAAACGGTTATTGTCACAGTAACCCCGGCGGAACTGAAACCCGCCATGAACGGAACCCCCAAATTTGGCGAAACACTGGAATTGACAGGATTTCCTGAAAATGTTTCTTTTACCTATCAGTGGAAACGCGGCGACGATGTAATATCCGGCGCGGAAGGTTCCACATATACCCTTGTGAAAGAAGATATAGGATATAAAATATCTGTAATTGTTACAGATGGTAATAATTACACCGTCACACAGCCTGAACCAACGGAAATAGTAACAAAAGCTGACACTCCCGCCGCTCCTACTGGTTCAGCCGACGATGATAAAAACACCCTTACATTCACACCCGCGGAAGGTTTAAACGTCAGCGAATATGAATATACCCTCGACGGAGGAACAACTTGGGCTACTGCCGAAAGCAATGTAATTGCAATCGGCAATATTGACCTGGAAGCCGGGAAAGTCCAGATCCGGGCAAAGGAAACCGAAACCCGTTATCAGGGCAAAACATTCACCTGCAATGATAAATTCACCAGGGTTATGGAAGGGACTGTTTCCATTGCCGGAAACGCCGTTTACGGCGAAATCCTTACCGCACAGCCTGAAAACGTGCAGGACGATTTGACCCTTTCCTACCAATGGAAAGCTGACGGCGTAAATGTTGGAACCAACAGCCAGAACTATACCATAGCCCTTGGCGATATCGGCAAAACCATCTCTGTCGAAGTAACGTCCAACATCCCCGGAACGCTGGCGGCACCGCCCACGGATAAAGTTGCCAAACGGGATATTTCCATTTCCGCAGACCCGCAAAGCAAAAAATATGGCCAGCCTGACCCGGAATTGACCTATCACATTGTTTCCGGCTCCCTGGTCAATAATGACAGCCTGGGAACCCTGGCAAGGGCAACGGGCGAAGCCGTGGGAGAATACGCCATCCAAAACACCCTGAAACACGATGGTTATAATATCGCCTATACCGGCGCAGACCTTACCATTGAAAAAGCGGATGCAGTCCTGAGTATTATCCTTTCCTCTGTCAGCCAGAAGGCAGGCAGGGAAGTAATTGTCACTGTCACCGCCAAAAACAGTGACGCGGAAACCTTGGCAGAGGGCTGCGCGCATCCCAGAAACGTAGCCTTAAAGGGCCCTGATGGAAAACCCATCAATCTGTCCCGCACAGCGGGAACCTGGACAGGAAAATACTTCATCCCCACAGACACGCCAGCCGGAACCAAATTGGATTTTACCGCTTCCTTCAGCGACCCCAATTATACAACCCCGGCGGAGCAGACCGCTTCCCTGACCGTCACGCAAAAGGGCGCGGTCAGGCTGTCCCTCACAGCCGATAAAGCAGCGGGCATTGTATACGGCGAAACGGTAAAAATCACCGCTTCCGCCGAAAAGGACGATCCCAGCGACCCGGACGAACTTTCCGGCACTATGGCGTTTTATATAGGCGACCCGGACAACGGCGGGAAACTGCTCCCCTCCGCCGGAAACACTGCCGGGCTTGACAGAACCATCCTGACAGCGGGAAGCCATGATATCTATGTCAAGTTCAGCGGCAATACCTTCTTTGAGGGCGGGGAAGCAAACCTTTCCCTGAATATTGCCAAGAAACCCCTTTCCTGGAAAAATGCCGAAGCATTGACCGCTTCTAAAAAATACGACGGCACCAAAGCCCCGGCAGAGGTAAAGGGGACGCTGGATGTTTCCGGCGTGCTGGATAGGGACGAAGCAAGATTTGCTTACAGCGGGCTTGTTCTCCCAGAATTCCCCAGCGAAATGCCGGGAAGCTGTTCCCTGACATTGGAAATCACAGGAGCATCCCTGACCGGGGCGCAGGCGGCAAACTATACCCTGCCGGAAACCGGCCCGAATATCACTACCGTCATTGAAAAGACAGACGGCCCTTCTGCCCCTTCCGGCACAGGCGACGATGCCGCAAACATCTTTACCTTTGAACCTGCGGACGGTTTATCTGCCGCCGAATACGAATATACAATAGACGGCGGCGCAAGCTGGAAAACTGCTGATGGCTCTGTTATTGTCATTGGTAATGTCAATCTCGCAGCTGGAAAGCTCAAAATCCGCGCTAAGGAAACCGATACCCGCAAGGCCGGGGAAATTTTCACCTATACCGGAACATTTACGCGGGAAATGGAAGGGACTGTCTCCATTGAGGGAACCGCCGTCTACGGCGAAACCCTTACCGCAAAGCCTGAAAACATGCAGGACGATTTGACCCTTTCCTACCATTGGAAAGCCGGCGGCGCGGATGTGGGAACCAACAGCAGAACCTATACCTTGACCCTTGCTGATATCGGAAAAGAGATCACGCTGGAGCTGTCCGCAGAGGAAACCATAAACAGCTTAACAGCTTCTGCCGGAGAAGTTTCCAGGCGGCAGATTGCCGTTGCAGCGGACGCGAAAAGCAAAATTTATGGCCAGCCAGACCCAGAGCTGACCTATCAAATTACTTCTGGTTCCCTCGTCAATGGGGATATTCTGGCTGGGACGCTGGCAAGAACTTCTGGCGCGGACGCGGGGGATTATGACATAGTACAAGGTTCCCTGAACCATAACGGATATGATATTGCTTATACCAAAGCTGTACTGATGATAGGGAAAAAGCCCCTTGCATGGGATACCAGCGATCTGTCAGCCAGCAAGCCCCAGGATGGCACAGCGTCGCCCGCTGCGCTGAAGGGCGAATTGAAAGCTGCCGGGATTCTGGAGGGAGATGATGCTGTTTTCAGTTATGCAGAAATTTCCCTTCCCGGCTTCCCCAGCGCGGAGGCGGGGAGTTATCCTGTAAAATTAGCCGTCACTGGCGGGAAGCTGGAAGGAACCAGCGCAAGAAACTACATCCTCCCGGAAAATGCCCCTGAAATCACCGCCGAAATACGCAGGGCTGAGGAACTGACGCCCCCGCCCGAAGAAGACGGAAAACAATTCAAGCTTGTTCAGGAGGAAGGGATCAGGGAAGTTCCAGAGGAACTAAAAGGCAATCCCGAACTGGATACGCCTGAAAAAATGATTCAAAAAATGAAAACAGAGGTCAGCGGCGGCGAAAACATTGACGACAACAGCGCAAGCTATGAGGTAACGCTGCTGGTCAGCACAGACGGCGGGAAAACGTGGGTGCCCGCAACAAAGGACAATTTCCCGAAAGACGGCAGGCTGAAAATCACCCTTCCTTATCCCAAGGGGACAGGGAAAAATACCCACACCTTTAAAATTGCGCATATGTTCACAATAACCGCTTTCGGAAAAACAGCGGGCGACGTTGAACAGCCGGACGATGTACAGAACACAGACGAGGGAATAAGCTGTACTGTAACAGGACTTTCCCCTGTTCTGATAACATGGAAGGAAAACAAGCCTGCTGCGCCTGATCCTGAACCTGCCCCTTCCGTTTCCGAGTCCAGCGGGGGAGGTTCCGGTTCTGATGAAGGGAACGAGGTTCCGCAGTTCTGGCAGGCTGTCCGGGACAAAATCCAATCCGCCAAAGAAGGAACCAGCATTAAGGTCAACGCCCAGGATTACGACCATATGCCGTCTTATGTCATGAAAGCGCTCAAAGAAAGGAAAGATATCACTTTGACCATCCGCTGGGACGGTGGGAACGACATAGTAATCCCATCTAACAAGGCCCTTGACGAACCTTTAAGGATGTACTATCCTCTGGCATATCTGGAAGGGATTTCCTTTGATGCAGAGGAAGCCCCTGCTGTAATCAAGCAGGATAACCCCAGCACCGGCGGCGATATCTGGGATTTGGAGGCGGATGATTTTAGAGTATTTGAAATTACCTCTGTTCAGCCTATGGAAAAATCTTCTGTGGGTACATCTTCAGAACCCTCTGGGGAACGGGAAAGCATGACGTTCAAGAAAAATAGTCCAGCCCCAGATGCTGCGGAAAATCCAGAGGTTCAAAATCCGGCAGAACCAGTGGTGTCTGCCAACAGCGGCGAAACCCAAAAGGAAAATAAAAATTTCCTGGCAGGCGTGGCTGCAATTCTGATTGCCATAGCTGCATATGTTATTATCCGGCGCAGGACGTTAAAAAAGGATTCTTAAACGTTTTTGGTGCAGACTTTCTATAAAAATTCCCGAAATAAGCTCTGTGGAATATTGACTTTGTGTATTCCGCAGAGCTTTTCATTTTTTCAGCTACAGGGGAGAAAGGAGGATAATATAAAATCGACAAATAAACGCCAGAAATTCCCTGTTATATCAGGATGATGAAACGCCATAATAGAATTGCGGGCATAAAACAACGTCTTTCATGAATCCTTTCAAATATAATTTTTGATCATATAAAATATAAAAGTTAGGAGAAAACGAATTATGACCAGCAATAATAGAATTGTGGTACCCGAAGCAAAGGAAGCTATGGAGAAATTCAAGATGGAGGCTGCCAACGAAGTTGGCGTTACTCTGAAGCAGGGCTATAACGGCGATCTTACCTCCCGTCAGGCCGGTTCTGTCGGCGGACAGATGGTTAAGAAGATGATTGAGTCCTACGAGAACTCCATTAAATAAATGGTTCCCCTTTTTTCGCATCCTATGGGGATGAAAAAAATCCCTTAATTGTAAAGGTCGGCGCAGCGTTAGCTGCGCCGATTTTAAAAATATGGGGCAAAAAGCATTTTGGCTTTTGCCCCATATTATTTTAATGTCACCTTAAAATTGTAATTCGGATTCCTTTATGCTATAATAGAAATAAAGCGCCTTACTGCATTTGAACAGCCGGGCTTTCTGTCAATGACAGCTTCAAGGGAGAAAGACCATATGTCTGAAACAATTGGAACTTTTAACGAACTATCCTACCATCGCCAATTAAAATATCGCCTTATGCCTGATTCGTCTTTTCATGAACAGAAAGTAGGCAGATATATTGCAGATATTCGATGTGGGAAAGAAATAATAGAAATTCAAAGCTGCGGTTTTTATAAACTAAAACCCAAACTTTCTTATTATCTGTCAGAAGGATTTCGCGTAACCGTTGTATACCCTATAGAGGCTGCAAAATGGCTTATCTGGGTTAATCCCCAAACTGGAGAATCAACCCGCAGACGTTCCCCAAAAAAAGGACAATTGTCTGACATTTTTCCGGAAATGTATGGGATTCGGGAGTTTTTGAACCATCCAGGTTTATCTTTTCTTGCCATATTAGCGGAAACGGAAGAAATTCGCCTGCTTGGCGGAAAGGATGGAAATACTAAAAAAAGAGCAAAACGTCTGGAACGTAAGCCAACTGCTTTTTTGCAGGAAATTCGATGTTCACATCCAAAAGATTTCCATTATTTTATCCCTACTGATTTGCCGGAATATTTTACTGTACAGGAATACCAAAAATACAGCCGTCTGTCAAGGCGTAATCCTTTAACAGCCCATCATGCGGTAGGGGCTTTGACAGCACTGGGACTGGCAGTGCGGGACGGAAACCGTGGAAAAGCTTATTTATATCGCTGGAATCCATCTGGAGAACCTCTTATTTTAACGTGAGTTTGACGAAAATTTAGCCTTTACAGTGTACTTAACTGCTTAATACTGTCCGCAAATGTAGAATTCGCTAGGTCAAAAAGACCTCCTTACTTCCCCTTATAATGCTTTATGGAAACTAAGCTTATTTTCCCATTATAGCATTTTGTTTCTGCATATGGGCTTTTCAATTTATACTTTTTCTTTCCCTCTTTAGGGGTGCTTTTGTTATTTTAACAGGCGGTAGCTAAACATTTCACAAATTAAACGGCTTCCTTCTTCAATTTCTATTGGCAGAAGGGCAAGCGCAACAAGGTTTTCAATTCCCTCATCGGACAAAAGTACCGCATAATCTCCATCAATTCGTACAACTGTATAATTAGTTGGCTCCATTATTATTTGCCTCCTTTCAAGCTGTCTTTATTTATGTAGAATTTGAAACAGGCTTTGATATAAACTTTAGAACCTGTATTCATAACCGGGGGATGCTGGATAGGCGAGGATTTTTTCCTGCCAGACAAGGAGGTTTTCCGCAGCAATTCTGACGGATTGCAAGGGAAGCGACGCAGTATGGCAGGAAAAAGACCGTTCGGACAGCGTAGGACGGTTGTGAATACAGGTTCTTAATATTGGAAAGGAATGATTTAAAGGATGGAACAGGTTGGCCTTATTCTGGAAGGCGGGGGAATGCGTGGTGCATATACTGCAGGTGTTCTTGACTGCTTTTTAGATGAAAAAATGTATTTTGAATCTATTTTTGGCGTATCTGCCGGAGGCTGCAACGCCATTTCCTATATTTCCCGCCAAAGGGGACGCAATCTTTACATCTTCCAAAATTATGCTTCAGATAACCGTTATGTTGACCTGAAAGGTTTGCTTACCCGCGGGTCTATTTTTGGTATGGACTTTATTTTTCATGAAATTCCTGAAAAACTGGTTTACCTGGACTATGACCGTTATGCTGCTTCTAAAACAAAACTATATATTATAAGCACCGATTGTGATACCGGCAGGCCCGATGTACATCTTACCCTTAATGCAAAGGATTCTGTTGATTACTTAAAAGGTTCCAGCTCCATCCCGCTTTTTTCGCCTATTGTTGATGTAGACGGTAAAAAATTACTCGATGGCAGTGCTTCAGAATCCATCCCCCTTGCTTCTGCGCTTTTTCGTGGTGTAACCCGGCCTGTTATTGTTTTGACCCGTAATAAAGGATATCGTAAGAATAGAAGCAAAGCAAATCGGATTTTTGCCTCTTATTATAAAAAATATCCTAATCTTGTAAAATCTTTACAGCAAAGATACATTACATATAATACCAGCTTGGAACGATGCGAAGAATTAGAACGACAGGGGAGAGCTGTTATTCTGCGTCCATCCATTCCGTTAGACATTGACCGTTTTGAAAAGGATCCAGATAAATTGACAAAGTTATACCAGAATGGTTATGATGACGCTAAAAATGCCCTGAACCGAATATTAAGTCTATGCTTGGATGCAGGAGGGAACCCATTGCCTGGACTGCATTTATTTGAACCGGAAGGCGACGGGAAGCCCTTTTTATAAAAACGGGCTGCTTTTTAAATCTGGAAGTAATTGTAAAACATGTCGCCCTATGATATAATACATCCAGAATATTTAATCACGAATTTCAATTCCTGTCAATTTTCTTCCTTTTATCTCTATTAAAACAGACGCTCCTCCAAAAAGTTCCCCATCATCGTACCAAACCTGTAAACTTGCAACTTGGCTGCCGTCCAAATTTAGCTGGATTGCCTCTAATATCATTTGCTCTTGGAACACCTCTGCTGTGAAGGCGGTTTCTCCTTCAAACAGGTTTTCATTCTTTTCCTGGAGAAGTTCGGAACCCTCTCCAAACTGGTCTTTTACAAGCTGGAAATTTTCCCATAACCAGTTTAGTTCGTTGTTTACACTCTGTAACAAGTCAGGTGTTATTTCTCCGGCGGCTGGGACAATATCCACCCATATGGGTTCTCCCTGCCAGAAAATCAATGCCCTGACTGCATTTTCCCCAAGACCGGGCGCCTTTTGTAATGCCTCCAGTAAAATTGGGGAAAAAACCTGCTTTTCCTTTGACATAGCCATCCCTCCAATGCTACAATAAACTATCCTTTGCATTTGACAGCTGATTGTTTTAGAGCCTGTTTAGGATCTCCCCGCGCACGTCTTAGCGGCAGATTTTCCGCCCAGACTGCGTTAAAAATCCTTGCAATCCGTCAGGATTGCTGCGAATTTTTGCCTTGCTGGGCAAAAAATCCGCTCGCTAATCCGCACACGTTGAGATCCTAAACAGGCTCTGAGAATATCAGCCAATACCTTTTATTATTATAACATAGTTTTTATGGGAAAGAAATTACAAATATTTTATTATTTTAGAAAATAACCCATAATCGCGACAATCCTTACATAAAGGAGGAAACTTGATTGAACCATTCCTGTCCATGTCGTTGGATTGCGGCAATTCTTATTCCATTGATTATCATTTGTACTTTTCCACCAACTGTTTATGCAGATAACAGCAGTTCAACTTCACAATCGTCGTCCAGCAGTTCAGAGGAAGAAAATCCGTCCAGCCAAATAACAATACCCAGTATTAACTCACAAAGCGGAGTTGTGATAGACGCAGATACTGGACAAGTTCTTTATCAGAAAAATGCTGACAAACAAATGCAGCCCGCCAGCATAACGAAAATTGTTACAGCAATTATTGCGTTAGAAAGCGGAGTACCCCTTGATACTAAAATAACAGTATCAAAAAACGCAGTGGATTCTGTGCCCAGGAGTTCATCACATATTGCATTGGATGTTGGGGAAACGCTGCCGCTGGAAGATGCTTTATATGCGTTGATGCTGCAATCGGCAAACGATGCAGCGGTCTGCATTGCGGAACATATTGCAGGGTCAACGGAAAAATTTGTAGAGAAAATGAACGAACTTGCAAAAAGAGTTGGGGCAGTCAATACCCATTTTACCAATCCGCATGGTTTGATTGACCAAAAGCATTATACATCTGCTTATGACATGGCGCTGCTGACCCAGTACGCCTTGAAAAACGAGGAATTTGTCAAAATATTCTCTACGATTACCTATACGGCACAGCCCACGAACAAACAGCCGGAGCAAAGAATCTGGTCAAACCAAAATGACATGATAAAAAACACCACCTATAAATATGAGGGGGCTTTTGGCGGAAAGCTGGGATATACGGAAGAAGCCTTATACACCATTGTAACAGCAGCCAAGCGGAATGGGCGGACTTTAATCTGTGTTTGCATGAAAAGCGATCCATATGTACAGCAGTTCCAGGACGCAGCGGCGGTTTTGGATTTTGGCTTTGATCAATACAAAAAAGTTGAAATGACTGCTGAAGACCTTCCATATAGAAATGTCAGTTTTGCGGTAAAAGCAGATGAAAAAGTAAAAACACCTGCGACAGCCCAAATTCTGACTACTGCCCAATCGGTATACTATTTACCAAAAGGTCTTTCAAAAGATGATTATGAAATTACCTTTAATTTTACAGAAAAAGAAAATATCCTGGAAAATTTCTCCCCAATGGCAACCGTTACCCTTAAAAATGTCGGGGAAGAAATTCCCTCTGTCATTCAGGTTCCTCTGGGGACAAATATCAACAGCGCTATAATAGAAGATTCCTCCAGTAATTCTTCCTCTGAAAGTTCGGCGTTTATGGATTCGGCGAAAAAGGTAATGGGAGTTCTTTGGAATATCTTAAAATGGGTACTGTTAGTAGTTATTATATTAATTATACTGTTGGTATTGCTGCGGATGTGGTTTGTATACCAGGCCAGGCAAAAGAAAAAGGCCCGAATGGAACGGGAACGCCGTCGAAAAGCTATGATGCGGCAAAGGGAACAGCAGGTTCAGGCGTATTGGAGAAAAGAAGAAATCCGTCGGCAAATGCGGAATTCCTCAGATGGGGGGAGCCGGCCTAAGCCGCCTTCCGGCAGCCGGCCTAATAACCGTCCGCGTGGTTAGATGCTAAATAATGTGAGTTCAATAAAGCTAATTTGCGGGAGTAACCTAAGACGAGTACAGGCTAAGGCGGATTAAAAAGGTTTCGGGTCCAGGGGGCTTTCCTGAAAAGCCCCCTGGTCGCGCCCGCAGGCGCGAAATACCCCAGCACACTTAAAGCCAAGGCAAGCCTTACCTAAGAGGCAGAATACCTAAAGTTTTATGGGAATCCCGCCATTTTGTTTAGTGGGAGCAGCAGGCGGCAAGTTTGGATCGGTTTCCGTGGGGGCAATTATGGCGGGATTCTTTGCTGAAAGTTTTCTCTTGCAGCCAGCGAACAGCCAACGGCTGCTGAGATGGCGTCCCTAATACCCGAAAGCCATAGAATTGGGAGCAGCTTTTTCCTTGTGTTTTCTGTAACAGGATGGTATAATAAGCAAAAAAGAAAGGATGGGATTACCAATGGAAAAACCAACCTATTATATTACCACTCCCATTTATTATCCTTCGTCCAACCTCCATATTGGCCATAGTTATTGTACAGTGGCAGCGGATGTTATGGCACGTTATAAACGCCTTAAAGGCTATGATGTAATGTTTTTGACCGGTACAGATGAACACGGCCAAAAAATAGAGGAAAAAGCAAAAGAGGCTGGTGTAACCCCAAAGGAATATGTAGACAAAGTAGTCGCAGGAATTCAAGACCTTTGGAAACTTATGAATATATCAGAACACCGGTTTATCCGCACAACAGACGATTACCATGAAGAATCGGTCAAGAAAATATTCAAGAAGTTGTATGACAAAGGGGAAATCTATAAAGGGACGTATAAGGGAAAATACTGTACCCCATGCGAATCCTTTTGGACGGAAACCCAGCTTATAGATGGGAAATGTCCCGATTGTGGCAGAGAGGTTATTGACGCAGAGGAAGAAGCCTATTTTTTCCGCCTGTCTAAATATGCGGATCGCCTGCTGAAACTCTACGAGGACGATCCTGGCTTTTTGGAGCCAAAGTCCCGTGTCAATGAAATGGTAAACAATTTTATTAAACCTGGGCTGGAGGATCTTTGCGTATCCCGGACAAGCTTTTCCTGGGGGGTTCCGGTGGACTTTGACCCTAAACACGTTGTTTATGTGTGGGTAGACGCTTTATCAAACTATATTACAGCTTTAGGCTATGGAAATGAAAGATATCACGACTATGAAAAATACTGGCCTGCTGACGTTCACTTTGTGGGGAAAGAAATTGTAAGGTTCCATTCTATTATCTGGCCTTCCATTCTTATGGCCTTAGACCTCCCTCTCCCGAAAAAAATTTATGGCCATGGCTGGCTGAACTTTAACGGCGAAAAGATGAGCAAAAGCCGAGGGAATGTTGTAGACCCTGCTATTCTCTGCCAACGGTACAGCGTGGATGCAGTACGGTACTTCCTTTTGAGGGAATTCCCCTTTGGCTCAGATGGGAATTTTACCAACGAATTGTTAATCAATTTGATCAATACCGATCTTGCCAATGATTTAGGAAACCTGGTATCCCGTACCGTTACAATGGCATTGAAATATTTTGATGGTAAGCTCCCCGCTGAACATGTTTCCGACCCCATGGATGATGAACTAATTTCAATGGCGAACAGCTTAAAGGAAAAAGTTGAAACACAGATGGAGGCTTTCCAATTCCAAAACGCGATTATGGAAACCATGAAGCTTGTTTCCCGTACCAATAAATATATTGACGAAACCGCACCCTGGATTCTTTGCAAAGATGAATCCAAAAAAGGACGTTTGGCAGCTGTATTGTACAATATGCTGGAATCCCTTCGGATTGCTTCTATCTTTTTAACCCCGGTTATGCCTAACGCCTGCGTGGAAATTCAAAGGCAGATTGGGGCTTCCGCCGAATTATGTACCTGGGAAAGCAGTGCGTCTTTTGGAAAACTTCCTGCTGATGTTCAAGTAACAAGAGGAGCTAACCTGTTCCCACGCATTAACTTAGAGAAAGAACTGGAGGAGCTTGAAGGCAGTTCCGGCGCTGCTAAAGAAAAAGAGCCTGCTCCTGCCCCAAAGAAAAATTCCAAAGAGAAAAAGGAACCGGTAGAAGGGGTTGCTTCTCTCATCACAATCGATGACTTTGCCAAAGTGAATTTACGTGTGGCTGAAGTGATGGAATGTGTGAGGGTGGAAAAATCAGACAAGCTTTTGAAATTACAGCTTGACGATGGTTCCGGTACTCCTAGGCAGGTTGTTTCAGGGATTGCTGCATGGTATAAACCGGAGGATTTGGTTGGAAAGAAGATTATTGTAGTTGCTAACCTGAAACCCGCTAAATTGAGAGGGGAACTCTCCCAGGGGATGCTTTTGGCTGCTGACGTTGGAGAGGCTGCCAGCGTAATTTTTGTAAACAGCGATATTCCCAATGGATCTAAGGTTAGATAGTCATTCGGCAGCTTATCAGTAAATTGTCAAGGCTGCTTACAGTGGAAGCCTGGGCAAATTGCCCAGGTTTCTTTTCTATATCAAAGGGATTAAACAGTCGTTTGATATGAAAATTAAATAACGCCGTTCATGTTTTCAAGTTGAACTCACGTTATTGGATTTCAAAAATTAACAGGAAAGGGGGGATTTCCCAAAACAAACATAACAGCAGCAGCGGGCGGAGCGAAAGCGGTATCCCTTGCTGCCATGAGGCAATCCAATTAATTGTCCTGCTCCTAACTATCGCAAGTGGATTGAAACAAGTGAAAGGTGTAAATCCAATATGATTTTCTATCTATGCCTTGGATTTAGCTTCCTTCTTTTCAGCTCCGCTGTCCGTACAGAGTACGATGATAGAAGCCAAAAGATTGCCGGCTTACTATTCTTTTTTATTGTTTTTCTTTTTACGGGATTGCGTTCCCCTGAGGTGGGCAACGATTCTATGCAGTTTTATCAGGCATATACCCGGATTAAGGCTACTCCCTGGACAAATTACACTTCTGAACGCTATGAATGGGGATTCTTTGCTTTGTGCAAAGTATTGGGAATGTTTTTTCCTCATCCACAGACGCTTTTTGTTTTTACTGGCCTAATTTTTGCCTTTTCTGTTTTCCGGTTTATACGGATGTATTCCAATAATGCCGCTTTAAGCTGCATCCTCTTCCTTTTTCTAAACCTTTGGGCTGTTTACATGAACCTTATGCGGCAGATACTTGCCCTATGTATTATCCTCTTCTTTTTGGATGCGCTCTTTCATGAAAAAAGTATACAGTTTTGTTTAGGCGTATTTATTGCGTCACTTTTTCATCGCTCTGCCCTTGTATGCTTGGTTATGCTCGTTTTTTATGAAAAACCATTTAACCATAAGTTTGTAATCTTTTATGTTCCGTTTACTGCCTTCTGCTTTTGGAAATACGATTGGATTTTTACCTTGGGAACAATGATTTTGCACCGTTATGAAGGATATCGCTTTTCTCAGGCCTTTGGAGCATCCAACTACTTTGGAATGTTTTTTCATGCTTTAATTTGCTTATCTGTCCTTTTCTATGGTATGCTGCTTCGTCAGGGAAGGGCGTGCAAATCTGAAAAGGGGCTTACATCTGATTTTCAGATTTATATGCTTTTATGCTGCTTGTTCTGCTATATTTTAGGGATGAGGATGTACATTTTAAGCAGGCTCACCCCCTATTTTACAATCTTCTACTTAACCTGGCTTGGGGAGGCTGAACCATTTGTTAAAATGGAAAAATATCCCTTGAGAAATATCCCGGAAGATAATTCTAATTTTATTTTAAAAAGGGTCTATCCTTTGGAAACCTATTTCATTGTTTTAGCTTCATCGGTTTATTTTTGTATTGTTCATTTGTTCCGCCCAGAATGGCAGGGCATTATTCCCTATCGTTTTTTCTGGCAGTGAAAAAATAAATTTCCAGGAGGATAGGTATGCCAAGACAAAACCCTATTGGAAAAACAGTCCAACGTCAACTCAAAACCCCTTATGGTTTGCTCGTTTATCAATTTACCCCTAAACGTGTAAAAAATATGAATATCCGTATCCGTTCAAACGGACAATTATATGTTTCTGCAAGCCCGCGTGTTCCCATGCGGGAAATAGAGCGTTTTTTGGAGAGCCGCAGCCAATGGATTTTTCAGGCAATCACGAGAATTGAAGCCCGGCAGCAGGCTGAGAGGAAGGAATGTCTACAATATTGGGGGGAAAATATTCCCTTTCAGACACAGATAATCCCCTTTGATAAACCGGAAAGTATAAAATTAAAAGGGGAAATAGCAGAACTGTTACTATGGGAAGACAATGAGGCTCATCGAAAGTTATGTATGCAGACGTTATGGAAAAAGGAAGCAGAAAAGGTTTTTCCTGCACGTTTTGAATTCTGGGCAGGCTGGTTTCAGGAAAAATACCAGGTTGAAGCTAAAAAAATCCGGCTTGCCATCAAACCAATGACAAGCCGGTGGGGAAGTTACAGCAAGCGGACTGGAACAATAGCGCTAAGTCTGTTTTTGTCCTCCAAACCACGGGAATTTTTGGAATATACCATTGTACATGAATTTTGCCATATGATATATTTGAATCATTCTCCAGCGTTCCATGCTCTGGTTGAGGAAAACCTTCCTGGGGCATCGGAGATTAGGAAAAAAATGAAAAAATCCCCTATTTAACGCGGGTTCGGGGAAGCGCCTTCTCTGAATTTTAAGGTTTCCGGTCTTAGGTACGCCATCATCCGCCAACCGTTGGTTTGCTGGATGGCTGCAAGGGGAAACTTGGAGGTTTTGTCCAACGTTGGCGACGCTAGTTCAGCAGAGCTGAACT